>JAIRZQ010000164.1 GCA_031267135.1 Prevotellaceae bacterium | reverse complement strand
TTGTTAAGCTGATATAAGATTGCGAAAAACAGACGCACGATAAGAAATTCAGAAATAATACTATAAGCCCTTTTTTCATTTATTCCTCCAATGATTTTATAATACAATTTGTATTTTTTGTCAGCTCTTTTATAAATTTCAATGAAACCTTTACATTTTCTATTCCGTGTCTTTCAACATATCTCCCAATCGGCCATAGCCACCAGCCTTCGGAGAACATTCCGGTTTCTTGTTTTAGTTCAGCGCCTAATATGTTTTCAAATATTCCGATATTCTGCTCGTAATCGTTTGGCAAATACAACTCAAAGGCGTCGGCAAAAACATCCATTCGTCCCGAAAATTCTTTATCTTGCACGTTTTTTTCAACATAATCCCAAAATTGCATTCCCTTAAAATCCGGAAACATCGTTTTTATCTTATCAGCTAATAATTTGGCGCAATCGCCATTATAATAATCTTTTACTTTCATAAACCATATCTTACCTTAATTTCCAATGATTGTCAAATGTTTTTTATTCATTATTCACAAAATTTTAGCCCCTATTGCGCATAACGTTTTGGCTGTATATGACATCGTGCCGTCCACCGTTGTGAGAATATCGCCAGCGTATTTGTTTTTCGCACAAATTAATATTTCTATGCCTGTATAAAATCAATAGTAAAACTAATTGACATTATTAACAGAAATAATGTCAGAATTAAATTTTTCGGATCTATTTTATGAGGTTTCGATTTAATAAATCCCACAATCACTATTGTTATTCCTACAACAGTAAAAATCCATGCCACAGCCGGTTTAATCACATCGCCAATCATATTCTTTTTTGTGTATTATTGTAAGCGCAAAGATATACCTTCTTTTTGGAATATATATAAAAAACAATTTTTCACACAAAAAAACAGCAGAAAAAATTGTATCGTTATACTTGATTATAAGATTAATAATAATATTATGAGTCCAAGTTTCAAGGAAAATATTATACAAAATAATTCCGATTGTTTGAATTTATCAATAATTTATTATACCTTTGCCCTCCATTTTACAAAATTATTGTAAATAAAAACTTTTAATAGAATTAATAACAGTTTAAAATTTATTAAGCATGAAAAAATTATTACTTTTTACATTTGCCTTACTGGCATTAAATTTAACATTTACATCTTGCAGTAAAGATGATGATGTTGACACTCCCGATTCTCTTGTAGGAACTGCATGGGTTGTCACACTTGATGATGAGGATGACGGTCCTTATACAATGACATTAAGTTTCACAACAGCAACAGATCTCGTTATTACTTATTCCAATGACGATGAGCCTGATAATGGTACTTATGTTTATGAAAAGCCTGAAGTTATGATCACATCTATAGGTAATGGTATTGAGATATCATTTTCTGGAACTGTGAATGGAAACAAAATGACACTTACTTTCGCAGGAGTATCAATAACACTTACCAGAAAGTAACAAACAAAGAAAAATCGCAAAATATAAGAGTTGTAAATCATAAGTCAGATTTGCAACTCTTATTATATCTGCCTGCTTTTTTGGGACAGACAACACAAATCAACAATAATCAATTATCAATAAATCACTCTTGCGACCATTATTCCCGTATTGCTTTCCCTTTTTGCAAGATAGTCGTGTAAAGGCTCATCGCTTATCGCTACCTGCTTTCCCGACATTGGAGCGTGCATGAAATATATTCTTCCGTTTTGCCTTACAGCCAAGCCTACGTGCGCAATATCAAGACCTTCGGCAGTACATGTGATTGCAATCAAATCGCCATCGTTAATTTTATTTTCAATTTCAGCGACTTTCGATTTCGGAACATAATAATGCCTATGCTTATTAAGGTTTTCTTCCGACAGTTTTATCTTTTCAAAAGTCTGCTCATCGGCAAGGCGCGGATATTTTTCACGGTTTTGCGTCATATAATTTATTGTTTTTATGTATGGCTCTTCGCCGATTTCTTCGGTAACGTTTTTCACAAAGCCACGCGATTCATTTGTTGCAATCCAGTCGGAAAAATAATGAATGCGCGAAGCATAGCCATCTACTTCGCCATTGCGATAACGAAACTTTTTCAGTTGACGTACATACGAATCAAAATCGGACTCTGCGCTTTTTGCAAGCGTTGCAATAACTACAACATTTTCGAGAAAAGTTGTACAGTCCAGTTCAAGAAAATTTACTGTCAGAACTTCATTTTCACATTCGAGCGTATGCGCGACATACGGCAGCCCTAAAAAATATTTCCCGATTTGCGGTATAAGTTCGGAATATCCATTATCGGGACTTTTTACGGATAATACCTTTTTAATTAACGAGTTAAATATAAATTTATCATTTTCGTTATATTTTACATCATCGGTTTGCGCCTGTACGGCAATTCCGCAAATTAATATTGCAAACAAGGCTGTTAACAGTTTTTTCATAATATTTCGGGATTTAAATTACTGTTTGTTTTGATTTTTTGCAATTCTTGCCGCAAGTTCTATGCTGCGAATTCTGTCTTTATATGTATTGTATGCATTCTGTTTTACAATATCAGCAGCAGCGTCCGAATTGCCATCCCAGCGGCGACAAAGGTAAAGCGGTTCGTATATTCGTCCTATCTGATAGTTTCGCGAAACAGCCAGTCCTACTGCATAATCTTCTCCGTAGCTTACATTCGGGACTTTTATTTTTCGCAGTACAGGCGTGTAAAAAGCTCTTGGCGCTCCCAGTCCGTTTATGCGCAATGCATTATTACGACCGTTGTCGGGCGTCCATTCCTTATGGTCGATTATTCCCGGCGGAATTGTTTCCAAATCAATATTAACTATTTTATATGTTCCTACCACCATTGCGCATTGCTGTTCGTAAAATGCATCAACTATTTTTTGCAAGGTATTTTCGTCGATATACAAATCGTCGCTGTCGAGCTGTACAGCAAAACGTCCGCAGCGCGAATCCATTACTGCCTCAGTCCAGCATCCGCCAATTCCCAAATCTTTACGTTCGGGAATGATATGAACAATCAAGCCGTTTTTGTCTGCATATTTCTTGATTATTTCGCCTGTGCTATCTGTAGAATGATTATCGACAATAATCAAATTAAATTTGAATTTTGTTTTTTGCATTAGTATTGATTTTATAGCATCTTCTATGGTTCGCGCCCGGTTGCGAACAGGAATTACAACGCTTGCCTCGAACTCAAACTCATGAGCGTCAAATTCTATTTTATCAAATTCGGGTTTCAGATATCCGCCTGTTTCCTTGAGGTGCTGCGTGCAGGCTTTTTCCATTTCCAGCTGAATTTCGCGATTTTTCGGGTCAACATAATCAAACAGCTTTTCGCCCGACCTGCGCGTATCAAGCTCTATTTCAGTATAAAGAAATTCGGGAATCCTGAACAGTTCATAAGTTTGCGAAACTTTCAGCCGCAAATCGTAAAAGCCTGCAAAATTGAAATCATGAGAAAATTTTGCTATTCCGCTTTTCAATGCTTCCGTTTTGTAAAACAGCAAAGAACCGAAATTGAAATCATCCCGCAAACTTCCTTTCTGGCAGTCAATTACAGGATGAGCGCAAAGTTCGCCGTTTTTCTTTTCGTAATAGTCGGAATAAACCAAGCCCGCTCCCGTATCGCCAATTAAATTAACAAAGCGTTCGAGGGCGTACGCTCCGAGTTGAAGCGGCGATGTTTTTGTATAAATCAAACTGTACAAGCCTGTTGCATTACTTCCTATGGATTTTATTGCGCTTGTAGAATAAAAATTTTTACATTCAATCCATTCGCACTTTTCGGGAATGCTGTCAGGCTGTTTTGCCGACATTAAAAATATTTTATCAACCATGTCTGTGCTTGACAGTTGATTTACGGTTGTCGTAAAATCTTCGTTTTCATTTACGGGAATGAAGCATGAAATTATTTTTTCCATTTATAGAATTTGATGTTATGATTTATATTAAATTAATAAGGGCCAAAAGTAGTAAAAAAAATAGAATCTGTCGCTTTGCATAAAGAAATTTTACCTATCGCAACAGATTTAAGCATCAAATGCAACTGCTGCTATTCTGTTTTGCGCATAATGATTTTAGTAACATATTATTATTATCATATTTCTTTTTATTTTCAATTATTTATTGATGAAAAATTACATTAATTACTTGCACAAATATTTTTGGCATCGTTAATTAAGTATATATAGTTTTGCTATTTTTGAGATAATACATCTTGAAAATCAAATATTTATAATTATATATTGCATGAAATCTATACATAACCGGCAATGCCACAAGTAAAAATATAATAAATATCTTTATAATTAATTGTTTATCACGTTATACATTTAAATCTGGCGCGAAAAAATCATAGTTTTCCTAATATCGCACAAGTGCATTATATCGCTTTTTGCAGGAGTAACAGTCAGCAAAAAAATATCATTTTGTATGATATTTTCAACTTTAAATACTACTTTTGCTGTTACATTTGGAATTAATGAATTAAAAATTATAAAATATGCAAACAATTGACAGCTACAGCTTCAAAGGGAAACGCGCAATTATACGCGTTGATTTTAACGTTCCAATGAATGAAAAATTTGAAGTAACAGATGATACGCGTATTCGCGCAGCAGTTCCTACAATCAAAAAGGTACTGGAAAAAGGCGGTTCCGTAATTTTGATGTCTCATTTGGGACGTCCCAAGAAGAACAGCGATGATAAGTTTTCGCTTTCGCATATAGCAGGCGTTATTGAAAATCGACTGGGCGTTAAAGTTACTTTTGCAGGCGACTGTATCGGCGAAAAAGCAGCACGGCTGGCAGCGGAACTTAAACCCGGAGAGGTGATGCTGCTCGAAAACCTTCGCTTTTATGCCGAAGAAGAAGGAAAGCCTCGCGGGCTTCCCGAAGATGCAAGCGATGAAACAAAGGCGGCGGCAAAAAAAGCGATAAGGGAAAGCCAAAAGGAATTTACGAAAAAACTGGCTTCGTATGCCGACTGCTACATTAATGATGCTTTTGGAACCGCACATCGGGCGCACGCGTCCACTGCTCTTATTGCAGAATACTTTGCCAATGATAAAATGTTCGGATACGTGATGGAAAACGAATTGAAAGCTATCGACAAAGTGCTTGAAGCGCCCGACCGTCCGTTTACGGCTATACTCGGCGGCTCTAAAGTTTCATCAAAAATCACAATCATTAAACGCCTTTTAGACCGCGTAGATAATCTAATCATAGGCGGCGGAATGGGATTTACGTTTATAAAAGCTCAAGGCGGAAAAATAGGAGATTCAATCTGCGAAGACGAATTTATGCCGCTGGCGCTGGAAATTTTGGAGGATGCAAAGCAAAAAAACGTGAATATCTATCTTTCTGTCGCAACTGTTGCAGGCAATTCGTTCAGCAATGATGCCGATGTGCAGATTGTGCCTATTAATAATATTCCGGATGGATGGGAAGGAATGGATGCTTCGCCGAAAACGATTTCGATTTGGGAAAATGTAATATTAAACTCAAAAACAATTCTTTGGAACGGGCCTGTCGGCGTATTTGAATTTCCAAAATTTGCCAAAGGTACCGAAGCTGTTGCACAAATAGTTGCAAAAGCTACAAGGCATGGCGCATATTCGCTAATCGGAGGCGGCGATTCGGTTGCTGCAATCAATAAGTTCGGACTGGCAAACGACGTAAGCTATGTTTCAACAGGCGGCGGCGCTTTGCTCGAATATATGGAAGGCATTGAACTCCCGGGAGTAAAAGCAATCCGTCAATAAACAGTTTTTTTTAGTTGTATAAAAATATTTGCATAATTCCTGAAAAATTATACTTCGGCTGCATCAGTGTTACATGATACAATATATCGTTTTGTACAACAGTATTAAACGACTGATTATATATTGTAAACTGTTAATTTTTATTATTAATATAAAATTGTTCGAGTATTTTTGTTTCAATAATGCGTTGTTTGTTAAAGAAAAATTATCTTTGTACTTTATTTATAAAGATAATAGATGAAACTTATACAAAAAATAATTGCATTTGTGGTTTTGTTTGCAATCGCTGTTTCGTGTTCTACCAAAAAGAATACGGCAACAACGCGCGCTTTCCATAAATTTACAGGGCATTATAATACTTATTTCAACGGCTACGAAAGCTACAAGGAAGGAATAAAAAAAGCCGAAGACACATATCCCGCATCGTTTGACGAATTATTGCCCGTATTTTCGTTTTCGTACAGCGAAACGCCAAATAAGGTAACCTCCGATATGGACAGAGCTGTTACAAAATCGAATAAAGTTATACACGACCATTCAATAACGGCAAAACCCGGCCTTCCACGCGGTAAAAAAATGGATAGGGAAGAACGCTCGTTTTACAATAAAAAAGAATTTAACGAAAAAATTCCTCAAACTCACATGCTTATCGCAAAATCGCAGGCATACATGCAGGATTATACGGGAGCGGCGGCAACTCTCGAATACATGGAATCGCAATATGCGAGAGATACCGTTTTGTACGAATCGCGTATCTGGAGTGCAATAATTTCGACCGAACGCAATGATTTGGAAGATGCCGAAAATCGGCTGAAAGCCATAAGCAGAATACGAAATTACCCTAAACATCAGCATCAGCTTTATCATTCCGCGTGGGCAAACCTGCTTATAAAGCAGGAAAAATACGGCGAAGCGGCAGAACGCTTGCAAAAAGCGCTGGAACTTACAAAAAAGCGACTGATGAAAACAAGGTATGTCTTTTTACTCGCCCAGCTGTATCAAAAAACAGGAAATAAAGAAAATGCGCTGAAATACTTTACCAAAGTCTCAAAAATGAACGCGCCCTACAATGTGCGTTTTGCGGCACAAATTCAAAAAGCCGGATCATTTGATCCCAACACTCAGGGTGGCGAATTGAAAGCGCTTTATACAAAAATGTTGAAAGACAAAAAGAATGAAGAATATTTAGACCAGATTTATTATGCGCTCGGAAACCTTGAACGTATAAATAACAATCAAAAAGTCGCAGCCGATCATTATCTGAAATCAATAGAAAAAAATCTCGACAATACCATACAGCTCGGACTTTCGCACAAGGCTCTGGCTGATTTGTATTTCATAACGCCCGATTTTGTAAAGTCGTTTTACAACTATAAGGAAGCGCGGACATCGCTGCCTCAGGCTCATTACGATTATCCTGCCGTTTCGGAAAAAATAGACATGCTCGAAGTTTTAGCCCCTAACCTCGAAACAGTGGAACGCGAAGACAGTTTGCAGAATGTTGCCAAAATGCCGCAGGCTGAACGCGATAAAATGATAGACAATTTAATTGCCGAAGCAAAAAAACACAGGGAAGAACAGCAACTGGAAGAACAAAATCGTCAATATTACGTAATGCAGTCGGATATGGAACGGTACGGTACGCGCGAAAGCGCTGCAACTCAAAATGCTCGCGGCGATGCAAGATGGTATTTCTACAATACGGCACAGCTGAATCAGGGGCTGACCGAATTTAATATGCGCTGGGGACGCCGTAAACTCGAAGACAACTGGAGACGCAGAAACAAAGGCGTGTTTGAAAATAACGATTTTGATGAAATTCAAAACGCATCGGAACCGGCTTTAGCAGATGTAAATGACACTGCAAAAACTGACAACAACCGGTCGCAAAAACCGGAATTGACGCCCGAACAGAGGGAATATTACCTGCAGGACGTGCCGCTTACTGCCGAAGCGATGCAAATATCAAATGAAAAAATTAAACACTCGCTGTATCTGGTAGCAGTGGCATACCGAAACGATATGAACGACAGCAAACGCGCAATCGAAGCATTTGAAGAATTTACAGCGCGTTTTCCCGATTGCGAATATACGGCATCGGCATATTATAACCTTTACGGCTTGCATGCCGAAAACGGAGCAATGCCGGAAGCAGACAGGTATAAACAACTGCTTGCAACTTACTATCCCAACAATATTTTTACACTGTCGGTTATGAACCCCGGATACTTGCAGGATCTTGAACGCAAGGAACAGCAAATCGAAAATTCTTACGAACAGGCATTAAGCCTTTACAGAGAAAACAGAAACGCCGAAGCCTTATCTGTGATAAATTCGATAATGGCAGAAAACAGCGATGTTAAAATCATTGCACGGCTTGAATTATTAAAGGTTCTTGCAACAAACTACGAAGGAAATCTTGTTGCATATAAAGAAGCATTGACAGGCATTGCAACTGAATACAGCGGTACCGAAACGGAAAAAACGGCAAACGAAATGCTGAAAATTCTGCAGCAGGACGAAGTTAAAATCATGGCTTCGCAAACAGACGATAACATTCAGCAGGTATCCGCTCAAAGCGAAAATTATTTGCCGGACGACAAGGAACAGTATATAGCCGCGCTGGTTGACAAATCGCTTGATGTAAATTTGATAGTATTTGACATAGTGCTGTTTAATGCCGATAATTATTTAGACAGTAATTACGAAACGACAAGCGAACTGTTCGACGACAAATATCAACTGATACTTGTAAAAACATTTACCGATAAAAAAACGGCAGTCGCATATTATGGCGAAATGCTGGCAAAATCGGGTTTCACTGCAAAAGTTAAAGACTCGGATCATCTGCATTTTATTATAAGTCCCGCAAATTTGCAAAAACTGAAACAAGGTAAAAACATTGCGGAATACATGCAGTTTTTCAAATCGAATTATTAGAATGGTTTCGATAGAAATATCCGATTTAACCAAAATAAGCGCCGCAGTCGAGACTTTGCTTAACGAAATAGGCAGCAGGCGCATTATTGCGTTTTACGGTAAAATGGGAGCAGGCAAAACAACAATTATAAAGGAAATATGCAGGCAGATTGATGTTGCGGATGTTGTCTGCAGTCCTACATTTGCGCTTGTCAACGAATATCACCGCATAAATGGAAAACCGGTCTTTCATTTTGATTTTTATCGTATAAATAAAATAGATGAGGCTTACGATTTGGGATACGAAGAATACTTTTACGGCAACAGTCTTTGCCTTATCGAATGGCCCGAAAAAATAGAACAAATTTTACCTGAAGATGCCGTTGCGGTAAAAATAAAAGTAACCGACAATGGCAGGAGGATTATAACACTCGCAAAATAAATTGTTGCAACAGTTTTGGCATAATGATAAAAAAAGAAAGAGCAAAGCGTAATAAAACCATCGCCTTAACTGCCGGCGAATATATGTATTTTTCCCAAAAGATATGTAATCTGAAAGGATATGATGATATTAAAGTCGAAGATATCCTGAATAAAACCGTAAATAACGAGTTGCTTGATATTATCGATTGCCTTCCGAAACAGTTTGCCGACCTCATTATTATTGACCCGCCGTACAATTTGACAAAAGAATTTAACGGATTCAGGTTTAAATCTACATCAGACGATAAATATTTGGATTATCTGCGCTCGTGGTTTCCTAAGGTTGTATCGCTGCTGAAATCGAACGGCTCGCTGTATTTGTGCGGCGACTGGCGATGCACTTCTGCACTGTATCAGGTAATGGATGAAAATCTCGCGGTGCTTAACAGAATTACATGGCAACGCGAAAAAGGCAGGGGAGCATCAAAAAACTGGAAAAATGCAATGGAAGATATTTGGTTTGGAGTAAACAGCGTAAACGACTATTACTTTGACGTGGAATCGGTGAAACAGAAACGAAAAGTTATTGCGACGTACAGGGAAAATGGAAAGCCGAAAGGCTGGGAAGAAACAGCCGACGGAAATTTCAGGCTGACCTGTCCATCCAACTTTTGGGATGATATCAGCATTCCATATTGGTCGATGCCTGAAAACACAGAACATCCTGCTCAAAAGCCTGAAAAATTAATTGCCAAGCTGATTTTGGCAAGCTGTCCTGAAAACGGAACCGTATTTGATCCTTTTCTCGGCTCGGGGACAACTTCGGTAGTTGCAAAAAAGCTGAACCGGCAATATGTCGGCATCGAAATGAACAGGGAATATTGCTGCTGGGCAGAAAAACGCTTGCAGTTAGCCGACACAAATCGCAATATACAGGGCTATGCCGATGGAGTATTTTGGGAAAGAAATACCGTAATCGGTCGTAAGCCGTAAGTTTCGGGCATTGTGTATCCGGTGTACTCAACTGTTCCTTAATTGTTGTCCAAATTGCTAATTAGTTGCTCCTTAAAAGGGCATAAATCATTTATTAATAAATAATTATAAATGAAAATCAGAGAGAAAAATTGCAGGGTTTTAACCAAAACAGACATAAAACTTTGCAAATATTAAAAAATCTTATTTTCTCTTCTTTTGTCTTGATACAAAAGAAGCAAAAAATCAAGGCGAGCGTTGCCTTCGGCGAACTCGTAAACTCGGTTCTCGTCGACACCTAACGGCTCAACGGCTAAAGGAATTAATGTCTCGCTTCGCTTGACGGAATTCCGTTTTAACGCCGTCTGCGTCAAGCAGGTTCCCCGCCTGCGAAGTCTATGCCGTTCTTACTTGCTATCAACTTTCATTCTTGTAGGTTAGTAAATCTTTCAAATAATCAACATGCAGAAAAATTAATAGAACGTTGAGCAGGCGGCGTTCCCACAGGTCACAGACGTAAATCGTAGCTACCGTATAGCGTTGGCTGCTCTTGATCTTTTGCTCACTTTTGCATCAAGGCAAATTAACAGAAAAAATATCTTTATTATCTTTTTTCTCTGAAAAATATACTTTTTAAGGAGCAACTAAGCCTCCTCATTCGATGCAGCGAAGATGCCACGCCGAGCAGCGAGATTATTTTTTCATTTGTTAAAATTTATAAAATGTCTAATCGAAATTCAGACAGTGACGCTTTTTAATATCAATTTCCCAATTCCAATTGATTTTTCACCAAATTAAAGTATTCTCCCTTATTTGCTACAAGTTGAATATGCGTACCCTGCTCACATATTTGTCCATTTTTCAATACAATAATCCGGTTGGCATTTTTTACGGTTGACAG
>JAIRZQ010000158.1 GCA_031267135.1 Prevotellaceae bacterium | reverse complement strand
GATAAGACATTATTTGGCGCGATTCAAGCGAAAAACGAAATGTTACAGTAAAGCGACTTTTATGATTGAAATATCGCTAAATTTACTGATGATGAAATTAAATAATGAGTTGTCAATATTAAATTAACAATACCCTGAATATATATAGATGTTGTTTTTATTGTTTGAAAATTTACATATTATTTTCGATATTTCCATGCAAACTTACTGCTTTCATAAAGCAGAATAAAATATTTAATATTCAATTACACACGCTTATAAATCGAAAACGAATATTCCAGTCCGCTTGTTTCGTCGGTAAAAATTTGGCTTTGATTTTCAATAATAAATTTATCTGCATCAATATTTGGGAAAAATACATCTGCATCAAACGATTGATTAACTTTGGTAATATACAGTTTGTCGGCAATCGGTAAAAACTGTTCATAAATGCTTGCGCCGCCGATAATAAAATTTTCGGAATTTTCGTCACAGGCATCGATTGCATCCTGCATGGAGCGAACAACAAAAACATTTTCAACATTCAAATGCAGAGTTTGCGAAACAATAATATTTTTACGTCTGGGCAAAGGTTTTACAGGCAACGACAGCCAAGTATTTTTTCCCATAATGACGGTATGTTCCGAAGTTATATTTTTAAAATATTTCAAATCATCGGAAATGTGCCACAGCAAGTTGTTGTTTTTACCTATGGCATTGTTTTCGGCTATTGCCACTATTATCGAAAATATTTTCATGCGCGTCGAAGTTTAAACGGCTATGGGAGCTTTTATTGCCGGATGACAACTATAATTTATCAGGTCAAAATCTTCATATTTGAAATCAAAAATTGATTTAATATCGGGATTGATTTTCATTTGCGGAAGTTCAAACGGCTTGCGCGACAATTGCGTTTTTACCTGTTCAAGGTGATTAAGGTAAATATGAGCATCGCCGAAAGAATGAACAAACTCGCCGACCTGTAAACTGCAAACCTGAGCCATCATCATTGTCAGCAAAGCGTATGAAGCGATATTAAAAGGCACGCCCAAAAAAACATCTGCGCTGCGCTGATAAAGCTGGCACGAGAGTTTGCCGTTTGAAACGTAAAACTGAAACAAGGCGTGACACGGAGGCAGAGCCATATTTTTCAAATCGCCTGCATTCCAAGCACAAACGATATGCCGTCGCGAGTCGGAATTGTTTTTTATTGAATTTACAACATCTGTTATTTGATCGATATGTTTGCCATCGGCAGTTTGCCACGAACGCCATTGGTAACCGTAAACGTGTCCCAAATCGCCGTTTCCATCAGCCCATTCATCCCAGATTGTAACTTTATTATCGTTCAAAAATTTCACATTCGTATCGCCTTGCAAAAACCATAACAACTCGTAAATGATGGATTTAAGATGAACTTTCTTTGTCGTTACAAGCGGAAAACCATCATTCAAGTCAAATCGCATCTGATAGCCGAAAATACTTAATGTTCCGACTCCCGTACGATCATGTTTTTCTGTGCCTTTGTTCAAAATTTCAGTAAGCAAGTCAAGATATGCCTTCATTTTTAATCTAAATTCATAATTGTTTTACAAAGATATGATTTTTTATTAACGTTTCGGGTTTTTGCATTAATGTTTTTTGAATATTGTTGAATTTGCGTGCATAAATTGTGTTAATCATGATTAAACAACACAAAACGGATGTTAATAATACGCAATAACATAATATCTTTGCTGTATAATGAAAAACAATGAATAAAATTGTTATAATATTTATTTTAATTTCAAGTTCGATTGCAGTATCGGCTCAAACTGAAATACAGACATTGCCCGACACAAGCAAACTTTTGCTTGACATTAAGCCGACACTTCCAATTAACACCAATTTTAATTCATTGAAAAATCCTTTTCCTGCAAAACTTGCAATAGATCACAATGACATTTTTTTGTCGATAAAAGATACAATACAACAGGATTCGCTGACCGTACTGCGAGAGCAAAAAATTAATCCCGACTTGCTGTTTGTTCGTAGCGCTTATTTCACAGGCAAGTCGCCGCTTTTTGTCGAACAAAAAAAACGATCTTTTGATTCTCTTTCAGATTCTGAGTACGGAAGAATACTTTCTGTACAAATATTGAAAGCGTATAATGCAAAGTATGGAAACAGTAAAAAATCATTGAATACAGGTATCAGCATCGGACTTGGGCTTCTTGACCCTAAAAAAGAAAAACTGAGAAAAGCCGCCGAAAAAAGGAAAAAAGCTTATGTATATTAATCTCCGATGTAAGTATTGACATATATAAGTGTATACTTTGCATATACAAGTCATATAAATATACATTGACAAGAAGCAATACTTATAATAAAATATAAGCAAACCGGATAGTCGTTGTCGTTTGTATGACATGACTGGAAAAATAATTTGTTAAAGTGTTTTACAAGCATAAAATTCCTTATAAACTCTGTATGTTTGTAAACTTAAGCCTTATGTTTCCTTTATGGTATAAAAACAATTTTACTGAATTTAACAAAGGTTTTTCGTAAAAAAAGTTGCATTTTCAATATTTTTTTGTACCTTTGCGCATATTTAAGAGTTACCATTAATTATAAATTAAAACAATCAATTATGAAAAAATTAAGAACAATTCTATATGACGTTGCCGTTATAGCAGGATTATTTGCGGACTATTTATCTTTTCAAGTTTTCAAGGTAAGACAGTATTTCAATATAAGTTTGACGATATAATAAGAGTTATTTCGTTAGTTATGGATATTGCTTCTAATGATATACAAGAGCATTTTAGAAATTTCCCTGACAAAACATACAGAAGAATGGGTGCAAGAAGTATTTATTATGATGGTCACTATTACAGAGTTGAAATAGAGCCAAATGGTAGCCTAATAACCTTTCATCCATACAATAATAGTGAAGAGAAAGATGCTGATAATGAAAAATAACTAATGGTAACATCGTATATAAAACATTTGGCAGTCAGTTCGTTATCGAGCTTTTCAGCCTGTATCAAAAGTACTTGTAACTTGACAGGAAAGTGCTTCGAAATGCCAAACGTTTCATATACGTATCCGTTAGGTGTCATGCGGGGACAGCATAGTAAAAAAAAGTAATCGTTTTAAAAAAGCAGTTGAAACATAATGAAGTGTAGAGTATTAACTTTTTTGTTCCTTTTATCTTGTTGTTTTGCTTGTGTGCCAGACTTTGGTACAACATACGGCAAGGCGTATGAGTTTTTAGTTGAAAATCAACTCATTGGAAAAACCGTGAAAATTGTTCCGAAATCAAAAACGAATTTTTGGATAAGTTCAAAAGAGAGTTACGTTGTTGCTTCGGGAGAAAAAATTATTATCGGTTCTAAAGTAGTCTATGACGAAAATAAAAAGGCAACGGATATATATCGTCCAGACGATATTATCGAACTTTTTGACATATATATAGACGACATAAAAATAGAAAAAGCACTTTCGTTAAGAAAATTTTGGGATTTTTCATTGGGCAAGGCAAATAACAGCGGTAAATACATTCTAATAATAAGAGAAACATATTAAACGATTAAATAACATGAAAAAAGTATTTTCTCTATTCATTTTGAGCCTGTTTCTTTTTTCAGGCTGTGATTATCAAGGTTCATATACTTTCAAAGTAAAAAACTTGACACAAGAAACAATCACTATCAAGTTTGAACACGATGCACGTCCATATCAAACTGAAAATAAAAGAGAAGTAATTCTTCTGCCAGCAGAGGAAAAAATAATTAGAGTTATTGACGCTCCATTAAATGACGAAGCCCACGATTGTTTGACAATGCACGGAATAGGGTATTTTAATGAATTAGTTTTTGATACTTATGTCAATGACGAGAAATTAGAAAAGCAATTATGGCAGGCAGAGTATTGGGTGTATCGTCATATATCAAAGTGGTCGGCAGAATATACAATGACAATAACCGATGAAATGATTGAGCGATAAATGCACAAACACCTAACAAAGGGTTTTGCGTCAGGCGGGCTGACGTGCAAGCGTGAAAGTTCCTGCGGAATTTCTCGCCCGAACGCCAAGCCCTGAACCGTTAGGTACAATTTTATGACAGACAAGAAAATCAATATTACATCAACAGCTTTAGAGAAAGGTAATGTGTATCAGATGAACAAAATTTATTTGCTTAGATATTTTGGCAAGCGCTATTTTAAAAATGCTGCGATAAAATTCCGGTAGTGTCTTAAATTATCAGAAATCATTATTTCCGAAAACTCCTGTTTTATAATAATATCTTTCAATATACATTCCTATAACGTTATCGTGAATCTGTTCATTCTTTGAAAAACAAA
>JAIRZQ010000063.1 GCA_031267135.1 Prevotellaceae bacterium | reverse complement strand
TTTTAAATGTATGCTGACTGTCAACTAATTATATTTTAATAAAAACAATTTAATTCATGAAAATTTAACATTAACTTGGGTTTTATTCTGTGTTTGGCAGATGCAAACAGACGGTTGTTATTCATAATGACAGGTTTTATCATTTTGTTGCATTCGCCACTTGAATCTGCGGTATTTATATTTTTCAGGCGTTTGCTTTAAAAACTTAATTTTTTTTGTAATTTTGCTTTTCAATAATTAACGTATATGAAATACTATATCATAGCAGGAGAGGCATCGGGCGATTTGCACGGCTCAAATCTAATGCGTGAGCTGAAACAAATTGACGTAAATGCGGAATTTCGTTTCTGGGGTGGCGACTTAATGACCGCGCAAGGTAAAAATTTAGTACGCCATTATCAAGATACGGCAATTATAGGTTTTTGGGAAGTAATGAAAAAACTGCGTACAATATTCCGAAACCTTAAATTTTGCAAGAGCGACATCACGGATTATAATCCTGATGTTGTTATCTTGATCGATTATCCCGGATTTAATTTTCGTATTGCCGAATTTGCCAAAAGCAAGGGATTTCGGGTGTTTTACTACATAGCGCCCAAAGTGTGGGCGTGGAAAGAATCGCGTGCAAATAAGTTACGCAGGTATGTAGACAAGCTTTTTGTGATATTTCCGTTTGAGATTGATTATTTCAAGCGCCGAAATATCAATGCATGTTATGAAGGCAATCCGCTTATTGATTCGATTAATAAGTGCCTGTCGAATAAAAAATCGTTCGATGATTTTGTAAAATACAATGATTTACGCGACAAGCCGATTATTGCAGTTCTTGCCGGAAGCCGAAAGCAGGAAATTGATTATATTCTGCCGCGAGTGAAAAAACTGGTGAACGATTTTCCTCAATACCAGTTTGTACTTGCAGCAGCGCCGTCGATTGATGGAAATTTGTATAAAAAATATTTACCTAACTACGAAATGGCGACAGTATATGGTCAAACTTATGAAACGCTTATGCATTGTTCGGCGGCAATTGTGGCATCGGGCACGGCAACTCTCGAAGCCGCTCTGCTTGGAGCGCCGCAGGCAGTATGTTACGGAGGCAGTGAACTTTCGTATCAGATAGGAAAACGGCTGATAAAGGTAAAATACATTTCACTTGTGAATTTGATAATGAACAAAGCCGTTGTAAAAGAATTGATACAGCACGACATGACGGTAGAAAAGATGAAAGCCGAACTTAGCGGATTACTGTTTGATGTGGCGCGGCGCAGGCAAATAATGGATGACTATGCGGAATTGACAGGAATGCTCGGGTCGCAGGGCACTTCGTACCGCATAGCGAAAGCAATGATTGATGAAATAAATAAAATGAAAATCAAAAATGTTTCCAATACTTAAAAAAGAAATTATACTGTTTTTCTCGTCGCTAACAGGGTACATAAGCGTGGTAATTTTTCTTTTTCTCACGTCATGGTTTATGTGGATTTCGCGCGGCGAGATGAATATAATCGACAGCGGATATGCAAACATCGATACTCTGTTTATAATTGCACCGTGGATTTTTCTGTTTCTTGTTCCTGCAACGACAATGCGTAGTTTTGCCGAAGAAAAGAAAATGGGAACAATAGAGATTTTATTCACGAAACCGGTCGGCGAATTGAATTTGATTATAGCAAAATTTCTGGCAGCAGTTATACTCGTATTATTCTCGTTATTGCCGTGTCTGCTATATTTTATAACCGTTTATCAACTTGGAAGTCCTGTCGGAAATATTGATGCCGGCGGCACTTGGGGATCGTTTGCCGGTTTGTTTTTTTTGGCATCGTGTTATGCGTCAATAGGTGTTTTTGCATCATCGCTCAGCGACAATCAGATTTTTGCCTTTATCATTTCGGCAGTGATTTGCTTTTTTATGTACATTGGAATAGCCGAACTTTCAAGCATTAAAATACTCTCGTTTGCCGACAGCTTCTTATTGTCGCTGAGCATAAACGAGCATTATCAGTCGATAAGTCGCGGTGTTGTAGATTCTCGCGATATTCTTTATTTTATAAGCGTCATAGCAGTTTTTGCCTTATTTACACGCTTAAAATTACAATCGCGAAAGTGGTAAAAAAATCAGGAATATGCGATTAAGGCAAAAAAACATAACACAGGCGTTATTGGCGATTACAGTAATATTATTAATAAATATCATTTTGTCATCATCCTTTTTCAGAATAGATTTAACGTCCGACAAGCGATACACCATAAACAGCGTAAGCAGGAAAACAATGCGACAGCTCGATGATATTGCTTACGTTCGAATATACATGGATGGCGAAATGCCTGTTGAATTTAAAAAATTACGCCGCTCAATAAAAGAAACTCTCGATGAATTGCAGATTTATGCACATCAAAACTTGCAGTACGACTTTATAAACCCAACGTCGGGAAACGAAAATGAACGTGAAGCTTTCTTTAACGAACTTGCAGGCAAAGGCATCGAGCCGTTTACCATTCAAATAAACGACGATGAGGGCGGAGCAACTCAGCGAAACATATTTCCGGCAGCCGTAATTACATATAAAGGCAGAGAAAAGTCGGTGAATTTTTTCAAATACAACGACAGACTGTCGCCTGAAGAAAATATAAATCTGGCTTATCAAAACATCGAATTTGAATTAATTTCTACAATAAAATTATTGAGCCGAACCGACTTTCCTAATATTGCATTTATTGAAGGACACGGAGAACTCAATTTTTATGAAACAGGCGATTTGGAAAATGAACTTTCACAGTTTTATAAAATCAATCATGTTACTCTTGGAGGCAATGTAGGCATTTTAAGCGAATACAGGGCGGTAATTGTTGCAAAACCTCAAACGGCATGGAGCGAAGATGACAAACTTGTAATCGACCAGTATATTATGAACGGCGGAAATGTTGCATGGTTTATTGACGAAGTTAATGTACATGAAGACAGTCTTGCGAAAGGTGAAATTACGTATGCCGTACAAAACATGCATAATCTCGACGACTTGCTGTTTAGATACGGAGCGCGCATAAATGCCGACCTGATTCAGGATTTGCAATGTACATATATTCCTGTAAATATTGCAGCAGCAGGTTCGCAACCCAATTTTCAACTTGAGCAGTGGCTTTATAATCCTTTGCTTTTTACAAACAGCGATAATATAATATCCAAAGGAATAAATCATGTAAAAGCGCAATATGCAAGCACTTTGGACTTTGTTGGTTCGGCAAAATCGAATGTGCGAAAAATTCCGATTTTGCAAACTTCCGAAAGAGTAAAGATTACAAAAGCGCCATCAATTATTTCACTTTCGCAGATAAACGATAAAATTACGGAAATGGATTTTAATCAGTCATACAAAACTGTAGCAGCCATTTTTGAAGGAAACTTTGAGTCGGGATTTAAAAATCGCATATTAAACAAATACAACAACGGCATGACTTTTGATTTTGTTGCCGAAAGCAAGCCTGTCAAAATGTTTATTGCTTCGGACGGAGATATTATTCGCAATGACGTCATACGGCGTGCAAGCCGGACAATACCTCTTCCGCTCGGATATGACAAATATCTGAACAGAACTTTCGGAAATAAAGATTTTGTGAAAAATATAATCCTTTATCTTACCGACGACAGCGGACTTTTGGAAATCCATTCGCATGACATGTCATTACGCCTGCTCGACAAAGAAATGGTTGTAATAAATAGAAATCGCATAATATTGATAAATACGTTAGTGCCGCCGGTTATAATTATAATTTTCGGAATTATTTTCACTGTTGTTCGTAAAAAAGTAAATACAGGAAAGCGCAAACATTAAAAAATATTTCTTATGATAAAATGCTGTATCTTTGATTTGGATGGAACAATAATAAATTCGCTGCATGATCTTGTAAATGCAGCAAACTCAACGCTTGCATCGTTTGGATTGCCTGTGCACGATATCGAAAAATATAAACAGTTTGTAGGCAATGGTGTTGCAAAGCTCATTGAACAGATATTACCCGACGAATATCGTAACGATGAGTACAAATACAAAATACTGAATGTTTTCAACGAAAACTATAATCGATGCTGTCTTGATCTTACAAAACCGTATGCAGGAATCAGTGAGACTTTGGCTGAACTGAAAAAACAAAACATAACGCTTGCCGTTGTGAGTAATAAACCCGATGATTTGGCAAAGAAAATTATCAGCAATTTATTGCCCGATATTTTTGATGATGTTTTTGGAAATAAGACAGGCATAGCCAGAAAACCTTCGCCCGATCTGTGTTTGCGCGTCATGCAAAATCACAATATCAAAGCATCCGATTGTGCATTTATTGGCGATTCGGATATTGATATTTTTACTGCTATCAATGCCAAAATATTGCCCGTAGGCGTTACCTGGGGATTTCGCAGCCGAAGCGAATTGAAAAAAGCAGGAGCAAAGTATATAGTAAACAAGCCGGGCGAATTATTAAAAATATTGAAAAACAGCGATATATAAATTAAAAGATTCTTGTTTTGTAAAATATTTGAAAAAAAATGCACAAAATTTTGCAGAATAAAAAAAGATTACATATTTTTGCACTCCCATTTGAAAAAATAATGATGGGAGCATAGCTCAGCTGGTTCAGAGCACCTGCCTTACAAGCAGGGGGTCCTTGGTTCGAATCCATGTGCTCCCACAAAAGAAAAATAAGGAAATATTAGTAACAAAGCGACTTTCAGAAGATGGTCGTTTTTTGTTTTCAAGAGATTTGAAATAAATATAACACGTTTTTATAGTATTTTTTTTACGAAGTTTTTACGAAATCTTTACGAAAATATATAATCAATTACTTTGCGATTGGCTTCGTCTATCATGCTCCAATCACGTTCAATATAAACATCAGCAAGTTTATTGTCGGAGTTTACGTGATTTAGGCATTCGTCGATGTCTGACTTTGATATTTTGCATTTATTTCGTGCGATTGTCGCCCATGAATGGCGGGCGTAATATGTAGATAATTCGGCTTCTATTTCGCATTTTTCAGC
>JAIRZQ010000046.1 GCA_031267135.1 Prevotellaceae bacterium | reverse complement strand
AAATCTATCCCTGACGGGGTGCTCCCCAGCATTGCCCGTTTCCATTTCGATTTAACGCTGCAAAATTACAACAAAAAGTAAAGCAAAAAACAGGCAAATAAAAATCGAGCCTCACTTTTGTCCACTTGAACGAAATGAACAAAAATTAACCTCACTTTTGTCCATTAGGCCAAGATTTTAATCAATACAGACATAAAACTTTGCAAAATAAATAATGTTTTTCTCTTCTTTTGTCTTGATACAAAAGAAGCAAAAAATCAAGGCGAGCCTTCTCGTCGACCCGCTAACGGCTCAACGGCTAACGGAATTAATGTCTCGCTTCGCTTGACGGAATTCCGTTTTAACGCCCTCTTCGCAGAGCGGGTTCCTCGCCTGCGAAGTCTATACCGTTTTTATTTGCTAATCAACTTCTGTTCCCGCATGTCGGTAAATTTTTCAACAGATCAACATGCAGAAAAATTAATAGCACGTTGAGCAGGCGGCGTTCCCACAGGTCACAGCCGTAAATCGGAGCTACCGTATAGCGTCGGCTACTCTTGACCTTTTGCTCACGCTGTTTTATTTTTTATTGGTGTTCGCGAGCTTCGCTTACGCTTCGGTTGGTTACTTTTGCGTCAAGGCAAAAGTAACTGGAAAAACATCTTTATTATCCTTTTTCTCTGAAAAATATATTTTTTTAAGGAGCAACTAACTAATAATTATCATCAAACCTTAAACAGCCTGTTCTCTGAATTATTATAACAGCACAAATATTAGAAAGTCAAAAAAATACAAATACTTATAATATAATGTTGAAAACTAATGAATAAATTTAAATTTCCGGCAATATTTTATTTGTATATTCGCACTCCCAATCCGCAATTTGAGATAAGCGGATTAAATATTTACAATATACAGGCAAATGACAGACTTTACACATTTACACGTTCATACGGAATATTCAATACTCGATGGCATGTCGAAAATTCCCGCTTTGGTAGAAAAGGCAATACAGGATGGAATGAATGCCGTTGCCATAACCGACCACGGGAACATGTTCGGCATAAAGGAATTTGCAGATTATGTAAAAAAGAAAAACAAAAATTTACCGGCAGACAGCGGTTTTAAAGCCATTATCGGCGTTGAGGCTTATTGTGCTCGCCGTACGCTTTACGATAAGGACAAAAATTTTAAAAGGATAAATCCGGGAACGGGAAAAGAGCAGACAGTCGACCAAAGCGGTTATCATTTGGTTTTGCTGGCAAAAAACAAACAGGGATACGAAAATCTTTGCAAACTTGTTTCAATTTCGTGGATTGATGGCGAATACTACCGTCCGCGCATTGATAAAAACATTCTCGAGAAATATCACGAGGGGCTGATAGTTTGCTCTGCCTGCCTCGGCGGCGAAATTCCCCAGCTTATTATGAGCGGCGATATCGCTGCCGCCGAAAATTCGATAATGTGGTTTAAAAATATCTTTGGAGATGATTATTATCTTGAGCTTCAACGTCATAAGACAGACCGTACAAATGCCGATACAACTACATACGAAAAACAGAAAGCGGTAAACGCCGAGATATTGAAACTTGCGGAAAAATGCAATGTGAAAATTATTGCAACAAACGATGTCCACTTCATAAATGAAGACGATGCCGATGCTCACGAATATCTGATTTGCCTGAATACGAATTCGGCGCTGTCGGACGTTAACCGAATGAGATATACAAAACAGGAATGGCTGAAATCGCCCGAAGAAATGAACCGGCTGTTTTCGGATGTTCCCGAAGCATTATCCAATACGCGCGAAATAGTTGACAAAATAGAATCGTACAGTATTGATTCGGATGCAATAATGCCTGTTTTTCCCATTCCCGAAGAATTTGGAACCGAAGAAAGTTACAAAAAAAAATATACTGGTGAATATCTGATTGCCGAATTTGAATCGGAAGAACATAACAAAGGAATAATAGAAAAACTCGGCGGTTTCGACAAGGCTTACCGCATAAAGCTCGAATCCGATTATCTTCGCAAACTGACGCTTGAAGGAGCAAATGAACGCTATGGCGACAGCATTAGCGCCGAAATTACGGATCGCATAAATTACGAGCTTAACGTAATAAAGACAATGGGATTTCCGGGATATTTTCTCATTGTTCAGGACTTTATACAGGCAGCTCGCGACATGGATGTGTCCGTTGGCCCGGGACGCGGTTCGGCGGCAGGCTCTGTTGTGTCGTACTGTCTGAAAATTACCGATATAAATCCCTTGGATTACGATTTGCTTTTTGAACGCTTTTTAAATCCCGACAGGATTTCGCTTCCCGATATTGATATCGATTTTGATGATGAAGGACGTGCAAAGGTATTAAAATGGGTAACCGAAAAATACGGCAAGGATAAAGTTGCGCATATTATAACTTACGGAAGCATGGCGACAAAGTCAAGCATAAAGGATGTCGCTCGCGTACAGCAGTTGCCTTTAGAGCAGGCAGAACAGCTTACAAAAATGATTCCCGACCGTTTTGCCGAAGACAAAAACGGCGAAGCGCCGAAAATAACCATTAAAAACTGTATGGCTTTTGTTCCCGAATTTAGAAAAAAAGCGGAATCGGGAAACGGCGATGTGGCAAGAGTTCTGCAATTTGCAGAAAAGCTGGAAGGGACGATTCGTCAAACGGGAGTTCATGCCTGCGGAGTTATCATTGGCGCCGACGACCTCACAAAATTTGTTCCGCTTTCTACCGCAAAAGATAAAGGTTCGGGCGAAAATGTTATTGTTACTCAGTACGAAGGTTCTGTCATAGAAAGCATAGGCTTAATAAAAATGGATTTTCTCGGATTGAAAACATTATCAATAATCCGCGACGCATTGTCAAATATAAAAAAGACAAAGGGTATAGATATTGATATAGAGAACATTCCGCTTGATGACAGGGATACGTATAAGCTTTTCAGCAATGGGCAGACGATAGGTACGTTTCAGTTTGAATCGCCCGGAATGCAAAAATACCTTCGCGAGTTGAAACCGACAAAGTTTGAAGATTTGATTGCAATGAATGCCCTGTATCGTCCGGGTCCAATGCAGTATATTCCGAGTTTCATAAACAGAAAACACGGGCGCGAGCGAATAGAATACGATTTTCCGGTAATGGAAAAAAGGTTGAACGATACTTACGGAATCACTGTTTATCAAGAACAGGTCATGCTTTTGAGCCGTGATATTGCAGGATTTACACGCGGCGAATCGGATGAATTGCGCAAGGCAATGGGTAAAAAGCTGAAAGAAAAAATGGCTTCGTTCCGCGAAAAATTTCTTGCCGGCGCAGAAAAAAACGGCTTTAGCCCGAAAGAAAAATTAGAGAAAATCTGGGACGACTGGGCTGAATTTGCAAAATACGCTTTCAACAAATCTCATGCTACATGTTATTCAAAGATAGCATATCAAACAGCTTATTTCAAAGCGCATTACCCTGCAGAATTTATGGCAGCCGTGCTTACCAATAATATTTCCGACATAAAGGAAGTTACAAAATTCATGGAAGAATGCAAAGCGCTGGGAATAAAAGTTTTGCCTCCAAGCGTAAACGAAAGCGATATGACATTTACGGTAAATAAAGATGGTAATATTCGTTTCGGGCTTGCCGCTGTAAAGGGAATCGGCGCAAATGCTGCGGAAAACATTATAAAAATCCGTGAAACATCACCATTTGCTGATATTTTTGACTTTATTTCGCGAATAAGCCTCACAACGGTAAATCGCAGAACGATAGAAAGCCTTATTCTTTCGGGCGGCTTCGACGAATTTACCGAAATACGCCGTCCGCAATTTTATGCAAAAACCGAAAAGGATGAAATATTCATAGATGTCCTGATTCGACACGGAAACCTCGTACAAACCGATAGCGCCAGCGGAGCATTATCGCTGTTTGGCGAGCAAAAAGCAACCATAGTTAAACCGCTGATTCCCTTTGCTGAAGACTGGTCGGATTTGGAAACTCTTGCCCGCGAAAAAGATTTGATAGGAATTTATCTGTCGTCGCATCCGCTCGATCCGTATGAACTGGAAATTAATTTAATGTGCAACGTGCAGGCAGGCGATCTGTCGGATTTGTCGCAATATAAAAACAAAAAAATATGCTTTGCAGGAATTATAACCGAATCTAAAGAACTGGTTACAAAAAAAGGAAAGCCTTTTGGTCGCATAACAGTCGAGGATTATTCGGGAACGTATTCATTCTCGCTTTTTGACAAGGAATGGATTGATTATAAGAATTATTTCACGCTCAATTATTTTTTACTGGTTCGCGGAAACGTTAGTGAACGCAGGAAATTTATACGCAGAGATGAAAGCGGAAAGGAAATTGAAAATAACGACCTTCCCGTATTCGACCTTCGGATTGAAAAAGTAATGATGCTTCATAGTGTTCGTGACGATTTGATATCATCGCTGGAAATTATCCTGCCTATTGGCAAAATCAGTGATGATTTTACCAAAACCTTAAATAGACACATATCTAAAAATCAAGGAAACAAGAAGTTATCATTCGTATTTGTTGAAGAAGAAGCAAACGTAAAAATAGAACGAATATCGCGCAAGTATCGAGTAAATATTTCGAACGAACTGCTGGAATATCTAAAGAATAATTATATAAATTACAAAATAAATACGCTTTAACCGATTGATTCTTTGTATGTAAATATACACATACAATTTAAAATACATATTAAAAATACTTGCGATTATTCAAGCATGTGGTTTATCTGTAAAATAACAGGCGAAGACAAAACAGTCCTGTTCAAAATCGCCTGTATCAACCGCCCTGTCAAAGATTCCATATACGCTTGAACCCGAACCGGACATCGAGGCATAAATTGCACCCCGCAAATAAAGCGCTTCCTTTATAGCTCTTATTTGAGGGAACTGCTTGAAAACAGTTTTTTCAAAATCATTTTTCAGTAAGTATTTCCATTCCGCAACGGGTTTCGATACGATTTCGGAAATAGTAATTTCAGGCTTTTGCGGTTTTATGCCTGCATAAGCATGAGCCGTATTGATAAATACTCCCGGCTTTATCAGCACAAAATAATATCCGCTTAAATCAATATCAATATCGCGCATTATTTCGCCTCTTCCGCTTGCCAGCTGCGGCGTGTTTTTAATGAAAAATGCACAATCGCTGCCAAGCTCAGTTGCATATTGCATTAATTTTTTATCGCTTATGTTCAATTCAAACATTTTATTGAGAACAGTCAAAACATTTGCAGCATCAGCTGAACCGCCGCCCAAGCCTGCGCCTGCAGGAATCGTTTTGTGCAAAAAAACATCAACTTCAGGCAAAGAAAAGTCTTTTTTTACAAGTCGTAATACTTTAGTACAAAGATTATTATCGGTATTACAATCTATTGCTATACCGGAATTGAAAACTGTGGAAACTTTATTTTTTGACCTTACAATCTCAAGAACATCGCATAACGTTATCGGATAAAATACGGTTTCGATATTGTGAAAACCATCGCTGCGCTTTTCGATAACATTAAGCCCTATATTTATTTTTGAATTTGGAAAAACAATCATACCCGTAAAAATTGAATAATATTTACAAAGATGCTATTATATTTTTAATTAGCAATACCTGATAAATTTTATTCGCAGAAAACGACTGAATAGTCAATTCATTTTTTATATCTTTGCGCCGTAATTAATTTTTATTGATATGAAACCCGTACGGATATGTGATGATGTTTATGCTATAAGCGTAAACGATAGAAGAAAACAGTTATTTGAAAACATGTGGCCCCTGCCTTGCGGCGTGGCTTACAACTGCTATATTATAGATGACGAAAAAACAGCCTTGCTCGATACCGTAGAACTCGGCAGCACAAATAATTTCATGGAATACATAGACGATGTTTTGAAAGGTCGGCAGCTTGATTATCTCATAATCAATCACATGGAACCTGACCATTCGGGCGAAATACAAAACGTAATAGCAAAATATCCTGATGTTAAAATTGCAGGCAACAGGCAAACGTTCAAGATCATTCAATCGTATTTCAATCATGTCGAAAATCCGGTAGAAGTAACCGATGGCTATGAATTGAGGCTCGGCAGGCACAATTTGAAATTTGTTACAACCCCAATGGTTCACTGGCCCGAATCGATGATGGCATACGATACCGAAAGTCATATTCTATTTTCGCAGGATGCATTTGGCTCTTTCGGAACGCTGGATGGTAAAATATTTGACGATGAAACCGATTTTTGCGAAAGCGAAATGCGCCGTTATTATTCTAACATTGTCGGCAAGTACAGCGCAATGGTGCAAAATACATTTGCCAAGTTGCAGGATTTTCAAATAAAAATAATTTGCCCGATTCACGGAATAGTATGGCGTAAAAACCCTGCCGAAGTGCTTGAACATTATCGCAAATGGAGTAATTATGAAAGCGACTCGGGTGTTTTGATACTGTTTGCATCGATGTATGGAAATACCGAGCAGATTGCCGATCACGTTGCGCGTAAAATCGTAGAAAACGGTGTGAAAAACGTTTGTGTTTACGATGTTTCAAAAACTCACGTCTCGTATCTTATGAGCGAAGCGTGGAAATACGGAACAGTTATACTCGGCTCGTGTTCGTACAACGGTGAGATGCATCCCATGATGGAAATATTCTGTCGCGAAATGGAACATTACGGATTGAAGAACCGCAGCCTTGCCCTGTTCGGAACAGGAAGCTGGGGCGGCGGCGGATTGCGAAACCTCCAAAAATTTGCAGAAAATATCGGATGGCAGCAAATCGCCGAACCGGTTGAAGTCAAAGGAATACCCGATAATGAAAAACTTTCAAAATTTGATAGCTTCGCAAAAGCAATAGCCGATTACTGCAAAAAATAAATCGAAACCGGCAGATTCAAATGCGATACGCTAAAATTTTTTATCTTTGCAAAAAATATAAAATCGAAAATGAAAAGGAAAGAGTTATTAAGAGAAACCATCAAACACATTGACATAAAATCGTTTGATGCAACAAAAATTGTAGATGCAATGCGCGACATGTCATTCACATCTCGCGACACTGCAAAGGCTGCCGACATTTTTCAAATGATGATAAATGAAAAAAACTGCACAAACATACTCACCATCGCAGGCAGTACAAGCGCAGGCGGATGCATGCAGGTTTATGTTGATTTGGTAAAAAACAATATGATAGACTGCATCGTTTCGACGGGAGCGTCAATTATTGACATGGACTTTTTTGAAGCGCTCGGCTTCAAGCATTATAAAGGAACTCCGTTTGTTGACGATAACTTTTTGCGCAGTAATTATATTGATAGAATTTACGATACATACATAGATGAAGCAGAATTGCAAAAATGCGATACAACAATCAAAAAAATTGCCGGCAAACTCGAAGCGCGTCCGTATTCGTCTCGTGAATTTCTACGAGAAACAGGCAAATGGCTTGTGAAAAATTCTAAAAAGCAGGATTCGCTTATTCAGACATGTTATGAAAATAACGTTCCGATTTTTGTACCTGCATTTTCGGATTGCAGCGCAGGCTTCGGACTTGTAATGCATCAGGCAGAACGCATAAAAAACAAAAAGCCGTATGTTACAATTGATTCTGTTGCTGATTTTCGCGAATTGACGGAAATAAAAATGCGTTCAAAAACCAGCGGTTTGCTTATGATTGGCGGAGGCGTTCCCAAAAATTTTGCGCAGGACACTGTTGTATGCGCCGAATGTTTGGGCGTGGAAGTTCCAATGCATCAGTATGCCATTCAAATAACAGTGGCAGATGTGCGCGACGGAGCATGCTCAAGTTCAACGCTCAAGGAAGCGTCGTCATGGGGAAAGGTTAATACGGCTTTCGAGCAAATGGTTTATGCCGAAGCAACGACTGTTCTTCCTCTGATAGCAAACTACGCTTATCAAAAAGGCGACTGGAAAAAACGAAAGCCGCGTAACTGGTCTGAAATATTTTATACGGCAGAATAGCAATCCGAATATATTTCGTTCCTGTAAGTGCATTGCATAATTTTATGCAACAGCATGACGGTTTGCAGTTTTGACAAAAAACATGTAATTTTGTCAGTTGTAAATATTATCATGCAGTATTTTAATTTGATTATAACCTTATTATGACAACAAATATTCAACAGATAAAACAGCGTTTCGGAATAATCGGCAATAATCCCGAACTCAACAGGGCTTTGGATATTGCCTGTCAGGTTGCGCAAACAGACCTGTCTGTGCTGATTAGCGGCGAGAGCGGAGTAGGCAAGGAATTTTTTCCTCAGGTGATACATAATGCAAGTTTGCGCAAGCACAGCAAATATATCGCTGTAAACTGCGGCGCAATTCCCGAAGGAACCATCGATTCCGAACTTTTTGGACACGAAAAAGGCTCGTTTACCGATGCAAAAGAAACTCGCAAAGGATATTTTGAAGTTGCCGATAAAGGCACAATTTTTCTTGATGAAGTTGCCGAACTTCCAATGTCAACTCAGGTAAGACTGTTGCGCGTGCTTGAATCGGGCGAATTTATGAAAGTAGGTTCATCTGCCGTTCAAAAAACAAATGTCAGAGTGATTGCCGCGACAAATGTAAATCTGTCGTATGCAATACAGAGCGGACGCTTCCGCGAAGACTTGTATTATCGTTTAAATACTATTCCGATAAATATTCCGCCTCTGCGCGAGCGCAAGGATGATATATATTTGCTGTTCAGAAAATTTGCAGGCGATTTTGCCGAAAAATATAAAATGCCTGTCGTTTCACTTACGGCAGAAGCGCGCGCTACGCTCGAAAATTATGAATGGAGAGGAAATATAAGGCAGTTAAAAAATATTACCGAACAGTTATCAATAATCGAAGAAGCGCGTGAAATCGACGAAAACATACTGTCGCATTATTTGCCCGCTCAGTCGGCTGCCCTGCCGATGATTTTTGAAAAAAACAACAGCGCAAATTCGTTTGATACCGAACGCGAAATACTTTATAAAATACTGTTTGACATGAAAGCGGATATTAACGAGCTTAAAAAAGTTGTTCACGATTTAAGTCCCGGACGCGTAACCGCATATTATCCTGCCGATACCGGTAACGATTTTGCTCAAACAAATATTGTAACATCGGCAAATCCTGCATCTGTAAATATCACGGCAAATCGCAAAAATATTACCGAAACCGAAGAAATTGTCGACGAGCCGCTTTCCATTAGCGAAAAAGAAATAGAACTGATACGCAAAGCTCTCGAAAAATACAGCGGCAGGCGAAAACAGGCAGCCGGCGAACTTGGAATATCGGAACGCACGCTTTACAGAAAAATAAAAGAACATAATATCTGAAAATCACAAAATGAAAAAAAATCATATCAAAATATATTACCTTTCATCTGTTTTTTTTGCATGTATAATGACAGTTTCATGCGGAATTTATTCGTTTACGGGAGCATCATACGGAGCAGCAAAAACCGTTAGCATTGATTATTTTCAGAACATTGCGCCTATCGTAATACCTACGCTTAGCAATACATTTACCGAAGCGTTGAGAGAAAAATTTGTGAAACAGACGCCATTAACTCTTGTTACAAGAGATGCAGACCTTTCATTTGAAGGCGAAATTCGCGATTATTCGGTTAATTCTATTGCGGTTACGGCAGAAGAAATAGCTTCGAAAAACCGCTTGACAATAAAAATACATGTGAAATTTATCAACAAACTTGACGAAAAATGGAGTTTTGACAGAGATTTTATGGCGTATGACGATTTTGACAGTACGCAAAGCCTGAACAGCGTTCAGGATAATCTGATAAAAACAATAATTGACAAGCTTATCGAAGATATTTTTAATGCATCTGTTGCAAACTGGTAAAAACTATGAATGCATCAACCTTGATATCAATAATGAGGATGGAATACGATCCATCCGAAAAATGCGTAAAAGCCCTGCAAAAAATGCTTACCGACAAACCATGGTTTGCTATGGGACATCAACTGCTGGCAAAAGAAATTCAGCGTTTCGGGCAAAACGACTTTGCAAATTACATAGCTAAGGCTGCGATTTACAGTGTAAACCGCAAATTACTATACGACAGATTATTCGATACGGTTCAAAATCAAAATAACAATACCGAACTGCAAAATTTTAATATTGAAGAAAAACAGCCGGGCGAAAGACATGAAACCGAACAGCAGCCGGTCTTTGATTATCCTGTTGCCGATTATTTTGCAAATCAGACTGTAAGCATAAATGAAAACTCCGAAGATGCAGTTGACATGTTTTTAGCATTATCACAAAAAATATCAATAAAAACCGAAGATAATAAAAATGAAAGTGTTGAGACTGACGAAATTACAGATGTGGAAGCAATTATCGGAGATGATTTTGTAACCGAAACTTTGGCAAAAATATATGCAGAACAGGGTTATGTTTCAAGAGCTATTAAAGTTTATGAAAAATTAAGTTTGCAGGATTCAAAAAAAAGTGTTTACTTTGCATCCCTTATTGAAAATCTGAAAAAAAGAAATTAAAAATTAAAAAATAAACAAGCGATGTATTCAGTACTTATTGGTTTAATAGTCATTGTCAGCATTTTATTAGTATTTATAGTGCTGATTCAAAATTCAAAAGGCGGCGGGCTTGCTGCAAATTTTGCTTCCGGAAATCAAATTTTCGGCGTTCGCCAAACCGCCGACACGGTTGAAAAGGCAACTTGGTATCTGTCGATAACGCTCGGTTTGCTTTGCATTTTTGCAACTCTCAGACCTCCTGTTAATTCTACGGGCATAACAACCGAATCATCTGTTCAGCGAAACAGTGAAATGCTGATGCAAAATCCTGCCGCACAACCCGGATTTGGAATAGAACAAGCTCAGCCGGACGAGCAGCAAAACGCACAGCAAATCCAGCAACAGCAGGATGAGCAAACGGCAACTCCTCAGCCGCAGGAATAATACAATTAAACAGCAAAAGTTTAATATTTAATGAAAATATCAATATTTTTTATGTTAATTTTGCAAAAGAAAATTTATTAACAGATAAAAAAATAAAATATGGCATTAACAGTAAACGAATCAAATTTTAATGAAATTGTTACAGAATCCGACAAATTGGTCGTTCTTGACTTTTGGGCGGAATGGTGTGGACCATGCAGAGCTATTGCACCTGTAATAGAAGAACTTGCGAAAGAATACGAAGGCAAGGCTGTTATCGGCAAGGTTGATGTTGACACAAACGAAGCAATATCCGCAAAGTACGGTATTCGCAATATTCCGACTGTAATTTTTATTAAAAACGGCGAAATTGCAGACAAAACAGTTGGCGCAATTCCGAAATCAACTCTTGTTTCAAAAATAGAAGCATTGTTATAGTATTTTGTTTCAATTTGTTGCGAGTGAGCGTAACGCAAAACATAGGCAATAAAGGCGAAATAATCGCACAAAATTATTTGCTTCAAAACGGGTTTAAAATACTTCATACAAACTGGCGATTTGGCTACAAGGAGTTGGATATTGTAGCGACAAAAGGTTCGCGGTTGCATATTATTGAAGTAAAAACTCGAACATCCCTGTTTTGGGAAAATCCCAAAGACGCTGTTGTTTTCCGAAAACAGAAAAATATTATTGATGCAGCCGATGCTTATATTTCCAAGTACAATATAAACATGGATGCCTGCTTTGATGTTATTTCCATTGTTTTGACCGGCGAAACGCCCGAAATAGAATATATTCCCGAAGCGTTTTCTCCTGTTTTTTAAACTTAAAAATGATAATATCTCCTCAAAATCAGAAAATAAAAGATGCGATAACACTGCACGGTAAATCGCGTGAACGGCGAATGCAGAACAGATTTACAATCGAAGGTCTGCGCGAAGTAAATCTTGCCGTCGCAAACGGATATTCCATAGAGACGCTGTTTGTATGCGAAGATGTTGCAAAAGTCGGTATTATTGAAGCAGCGCAGCGAATAGAAGTATCAAAAGAAGTGTTTGCAAAACTTGCACTGCGCGAAAATTCGGATGGACTTTTTGCCATAGCGAAAGCAAAATCGTTGCAGATTGAAGAAACAAGTTTATCCGAAAATCCGTTTATAATAGTTCTCGAATCGGTAGAAAAACCCGGAAATCTCGGCGCTATTCTGCGCACTGCCGATGCTGCAAAAGCGGATGCCGTAATAGTTTGCGATAATCTTTGCGACATTTACAATCCCAATGTTATTCGTTCGAGCTTGGGATGTTTATTTACTCTGCAAGTATTGACATGCACATCGCGGCAATGTTTTGACTTTCTAAAATCAAAAAAGATTGCAATCCATGCAGCCGAATTAAAAGCGTCTCAATTTTATCATCAAAGCGACATGTCGCAAGCCTGTGCTGTAATTATGGGAACGGAAGCCGCCGGATTAAGCGATTTTTGGATAAATAATGCGGATGTGCGGATAAAAATACCAATGCGCGGCGCTATCGACTCGCTGAACGTTTCGGTATCAACTGCAATAATCACATTCGAAGCAATGCGCCAACGGGGATTTAAATAGTGGTTCTTTAATAACTCATGTTACGCACATCGGTCAGGGTCTTGCAGCCCTGAAAGGACGTAGTCTTCGTAACCGCAGGTCGAGACCTGCGGGAAAAGCATGTGTAATGAATAACTGCCTGAAAGGCAGGACTTTCTTATGCGCAGTTTGTTGTGCCTCTCAGGCAATGCGACTTTGAATGTAATGCTTAACATGAATTTATAATGCTAAATTTGTAGCGCTTTTTAGAATTACGTACCAAATTTAATTCTCATCCGCCTTTGCATAAATTTTCATGTAATTTGCATTGTGACGGTCAAATTTTATTTTTTGAATAGAAGCGAATAAATTTCCATCCGCATGGAGGAAAATTTTCGCTTAGGAGAAAAATTTTTTTTACTTAGGAAGAAATTTATTTTTATTTAAGAGAAAATTTATTTTCATTTAGAAAGAAATTTACGCGTATCTGTGAAGAAATTTATATCCATATAGAGAAAGAAGAAAAACGGGCTGACATGCGAAAAAAGAAAGTGTGTCAAAACCTCCATTTTTCGTCATTGCGAGGCGGAACGCCGAAGCGATCCGGAAATCATTGTTAATAAACCGGATTGCTTTCTGCTTCGTACCTCGCAGTTCGCAATGACGGACTTTTGCAAAGCCCAA
>JAIRZQ010000032.1 GCA_031267135.1 Prevotellaceae bacterium | reverse complement strand
AAGGAAGCGACAAAGGCAACCGGAACGGAAATTTCGTTTACCGCATTACCTCCAAAGAGTGAATTGCCTTATTTCCATTTTCATAACAAGGACGAGGAAACGTACATCATTTTAAAGGGTGCGGGATATTATCAGGTCGATGACGATTGCTTTCCCATCACCGAAGGAAGCGTAATTCGGGTTGCGCCTCAGGGTAAGAGAGGATTGTGTAATACATCGGATGCGGAAATGATTTACATCTGTGTTCAGTCCAAAGAAAATTCGCTGGAAGAACATACAACGGACGACGGCGAACGGGTTGTGGTCGAGCCGAAATGGAGAAAATCATAGACAAATACGAGCCGTGATGGAAATGTGTTCGTTTTAATTCGGGGAAAGAGGAGTATTTTGTCACATAAAATAAAAAAAATATCTATATTGGTTTATTATTTTTTCTACCTTTGCACCATGAATACAGAAAGAAAGACGAAAATAAACCGATTATTACAAAAACAGCCGTCCGGCGGGTTGTTTTTTTCAGAATGGATGTACAAACATGGTATATCTTATGAATTGCAGCGGCGTTACCGCGAAACGCAATGGCTCACGTCGATAGGAACAGGCGTAATGATTCGGTCGGAAGACGAACCGACAATATACAGCGCTTTGTCGTGCTACAACAAACAGCAAGATAAACATTTTCACATAGGTGCAATGACTGCGCTTGACTTGCAGGGACACGCTCACTATATACCTGTGGGCAAACAAACCGTTGTGGTGTTTTCGCCGAAAAATGAAACGCTTCCGAAATGGCTGTTAAACAGGGAGTGGAATGTGATATTACGCGCTTTTACAACACAAAATTTCAGTGAGAATCTGGGTATAACGGAAGATGAGCAAAATGGATTTTCCTTGCAAATATCATCGCTTGAAAGGGCATTTATGGAATGTCTGCACCTTGCCCCCGAATACTACAATCTTACGGATTTGTATTATGTAATGGAAACGCTCAACGGGCTCCGTCCGAATTTGGTACAGCAACTTTTGGAGGATTGCAAGTCGGTGAAAGTGAAAAGACTGTTTTTATACATGGCAGAAAAATCAGAACACGCATGGTTTAAATATTTGAATTTAGAACAAATAAATTTGGGTAACGGAAAAAGAGCTTTAGCTAAAAATGGAGTATATAATGCAAAGTATCAAATAACTTTGCCAAAAGATTTGATTGAATATGAATAGGGTAGAATACAAAGAACGAATAGGGTTATTACTTCAACTCATTCCAATAGTATCCGAAATTGACGATTTTACCATTCACGGCGGTACGGCAATCAATTTGTTTGTGCTTAATCTGCCGCGCTATTCCGTTGATATTGATGTAACTTATACGCCAATAAAATCACGGGAAGAAACATTTGCTGCTATAAGAACACATTTGACAGCTCTAAAAGAAAAGATTAAACGGCTGTTCCCAAAAATTGCCATCGAAGAAAAGCCGAACAAGATAAGCTGTTCTTTGCGTGGTATATTGGTGAAAATTGAGATAAATGGAACGAAAAGAGGTTTGATTGAGCCACCCTTAATTTTACCACTGTGTAATTTGGCGCAAACAGAATTTAAAACTTTTTGCGAGGCGAGAATCGTGTCATTTTCACAACTTTACGGCGGAAAAATATCGGCGGCACTTGACAGGCAACATCCCCGCGATTTATTTGATGTAAAATTGATGTTCGACAGGATAGAGGGCTTTAACGACATTCGTAAAGGCTTATTTTACAGTATTCTGTGAGGAGATCGTCCAATAGTCGAATCACTTGCACCCAACCGCACTGACCAAAGCGAGACTCTTGTCAAACAGTTTTCCGGCATGACGGATATTCCGTTTAGTTATTCTGATTTTGAAGAAACGCGAGAGAAGTTGATAACGTTTATAAATGTAAATTTGACGGACGAAGACAAAGCATTTTTATTGGATTTTGAAGCGGGAAGTCCATTATCTAAACATACGGAATATCAGGAGTTCTTACGGTTTCCATCTGTACAATGGAAGCAGTTAAACATAAGTAAACTAAAATCCGATAATTTGGCAAAGCACAGGCAGGGAGTTGATAAACTGGCAAAACATTTGGGATTATAAAAATCTATATGCATCTTATTTTAAGTTTGGTACCTCAAAATAAACGCTTTTTATGGACTGAAGGGAATGCTCTTATGCTTTTTCTCTTTTTAAATTTCAACAGGCTCTAAGCAATAATTTGCGACAAAAATTGATGAAACTATTCAATGGAAAATTGTTTTTCCCAGATGATTTTACTGTTTTGTATGCTTTTGTTAATTTCGGGGAAAAAGGGTACTTTTGCGGCGTGAGTTTTGTCCAATATTTATCATATATTTTGGACAAAACAAAAAGGTTTTTTTATATGGAAAAGATAAAAGAAAGCGAAAAGCAAAATTTATATGTCAACAGCCCTGTTGAACAGAGAGTACTTGAAAAAAACGGCTATTCGATATACTATTTCGTGAGCGGGAGTGAAGAGGGTGAAACTATCGTCTTTCTTCATCCTGCGTTTGGAGACCATCAGTGTTTTGACGGACAGATTGATTATTTTTCACGGAAATTTCGGGTAATAACCGTCGATATGTTGGGACATGGTTTGTCGCGGGTTGGGAAATCGAAGGATAAAATAGCTTCTACGGCCATTCATGTTGCAGAAATTTTAGATAAGGAAAGTATTGAAAAGGCACACCTTATAGGCGTATCTTTGGGGTCGTTGCTTGCACAGGATTTTGCCTTGAAATATCCTGAGAAAACGCGGTCGCTAACCGTCCTTGGCGGCTACAATATAAATAAAGAACAGAAAGAAGTCGCAAAAGCACAACGAGGAGAAATGTTTAGATGGTTATCTAAGGTGATTTTCTCCATGGACGCTTTCCGAAGATACGCCGCTTCCACGACGGCAATTGTCCCGGCAGCGCAAGCCCGTTTTTACGAAAGCGCCCAATCGTTTACCCGGAAATCGTTCACAGTCATGTCCGGTTTGGATAAACTGATAGCGGACCGCCCGGATGTTCGACGGAATTACCCGCTGTTGCTTTTATCCGGTGAAAAAGATATGGAGTTGGCCGTAAACCAGACCCGACAATGGCATGAAGATGATACGGAAAACCACATGTATATCATCGAAAATGCAGGGCACTGCGCTAACATGGACAACCCTGAAAAGTTCAACGAAATCTTGATGAAATTTCTTTGTGACGAATGAGACCTTTTTTCGTTATATTGCGGAAAAAGATAAAACAAAACATGTTACAGAAAAACCAACGAAATCATGGATTTGCCTGAAACAAAGGAAGAATTATACAGCGCCTATTTTCTCAAGGAGGATTTGGTAAAATTATGCCGGAAATATAATTTGCCGGTGACAGGCTCAAAAGAAAACCTGCTGGAAAACATTTGTAATTTTATGGAAAACAAGCCTATTACAAAAAGGGCAGCAAAGAAAAACAGTAATTTCGTTCCGTCATT
>JAIRZQ010000021.1 GCA_031267135.1 Prevotellaceae bacterium | reverse complement strand
AGAAGAATGGACAGGATTGAAGACCCTGGTAAAAATAGAATCGGAACGTTATATTAAAAGTACCGGCGAGACGGGAAAAGAAACTCGCCTTTATATCAGTAGCCTTCAAGCCGATGCCGGATTGATAAACCGGTCGGTACGTGCCCACTGGGGAGTTGAGAACTCTTTACATTGGGTATTTGATGTGGGATTCAATGAGGATAACAGCCGCAAGAGAACCGGATTTGCCGCACAGAACTATTCGCTGCTCAACCGGATCGCACTGAACCTGTTGAAAAACGAAAAAACAACGAAGGTGGGCGTAAGGGGAAAGAGACTCAAAGCAGGATGGGACAACAACTACCTGATAAAACTGATTAAAAATTAGATGCGTCTGCCCTGTGTTTGCAAGGGAAAAATTTGCAGGAATGAACTCAATAAAATTTTATCAGCAGTTTCAAACGGACATAGATTGTTATAAATACTTGTCGGATATAAAATGGCAATCAGGCTACATTTGCAGGAAATGTGGTCATACTAAATATTATCAAGGTGTTAAGCCATATTCACGTCGTTGTATGCGTTGCAAATATGACGAAAGCGCAACAGCCGGCACCATGTTTGACAAATGCAAGTTTTCATTACTGATAGCGTTTCATATAGCCTTTAAGATAAGTACGAAAAAGAAAGGAATGTCATCGGAGGGACTCTCGGAAGAGTTTGAACTTCGACAAAAGACCTGTTGGGAGTTCAAGTGGAAAATTCAACAGGCCTTGAAAAGCAGTGGGCGCTATCCATTGAAAGGAACTGTTCATGTGGATGAGTTTTATGTTGGAGGTGAAGAAGAAGGAGGGAAAAGAGGTCGAGGGAAGGGAAAGAAACGACTGGTAATAATTGCATTGGAGATTGTCAAAGGGGAATTTGGAAGGGCTTACGCAGCAACGATTAAAGATGGCTCGTCAGCGTCATTCAAACCGTTTTTTGAAAGGTACATTGACAAGGATGCCGATGTAGTAACTGATGAATGGACAGGATACGTTCCTCTTAAAAGTGCATACAAAAAATTGAGGCAGCTTCCCTCTAATAAAGGTAAAAGTTTTCCCGAACTTCATATCCATATCATGAATATAAAAATATGGCTGAGAGGAATACATCATCATTGCAGCGAAGATCGGCTTCAAGGATATTTAGATGAATACCATTTCCGATTCAATAGACGGAACAAAATGGAAGCTATTTTTGATTCGCTAATCAACAGGATGGTTCAATATGAACCTAAACGATTGAATAATACATGAAAATTATGGACGGTCTAAACGCCTAATCCTATAAATTTATTTCGTAAGGAACAACTGTTTACGCTTGGTGTGTGTATTACTAAAAACTCAGGATATTTTCATATCATAAATTTATATCTGATTTGTTTACTGTCATTTAGTTTTCCTTTTTATATGCTTCCACGCCGCTTTTCAGAAATTGCACAAAACTGCTTATGTCCAAATCGTAGTTGCGCGGCGGCACAAGAACTTTGCCGTTACGTCCTTCCAAAACATAGTGCGGCTGCGATATTGCATTATATCTGTTGAAAACGAAATTAAAATTTACCTTTCCGAGCGTTTTCAATATCTTGCCGTTTTCTGTGGTAATCCATTCGTTTTCGGGCAATGTTTTTCTGTCATCTATGTAAAGTGCAAGGATAACATATTCATTGTTCAATATATCAATAACTTCAGGCGCCGACCATACGCGGGCTTCCATTTCGCGGCAATTTACGCAGCCGTGTCCTGTAATGTCAATAAATAAGGGCTTGCCGACTTTTCTGGCATATTCGCTTGCTTCCCTGTAATCGAAAAATCCTTTAAGTCCGTGAGGAAGATGCAGAAAATCACCGTATTTTACATTTTTACCTTCATCATTTATTTGCAGCACCGGTTTTTGAGATTCAACAATAAAATCCTGAGTTGTCAGCGGCGTAAGATAACCCGAAAGCGCCTTAAGCGGAGCGCCCCACATTCCCGGAATTAAATAAACAACAAAGCTGAACGTAAGGATCACCAGCGCAAGGCGTCCAACGCCGATATGACTGACTTCGCTGTCGTGAGCAAATTTTATCTTGCCCAAAAGATAAAATCCCATCAGCGAAAACACAACAATCCATACGGCAAGATATATTTCGCGGTCGAGAATGTGTAAATGATAAGCCTGATCAACAGTTCCAAGAAATTTCAAGCTCAATGCAACTTCGATAAATCCGAGAATAACCTTTACGGAATTGAGCCATCCGCCGCTTTTCGGCAATTTGTTCAACACTGCGGGAAACAGCGCTGCAAGAATAAACGGCATCGCAAAAACGGCAGAAAAAACAAGCATCACAACTATCGGAGTCCAAAACTCGCCTGCAAATGCCTTTATTATTATTGTACTGACAATGGGACCTGTACACGAAAACGAAACAAGAACGAGCGTTAAAGCCATGAAAAATATTCCGATAATACCTCCTTTGTCTGCATTTTTGTCGCTTTTGTTGACCATCCGGCTTGGTAGCGTTATATCGAAAGCGCCGAAAAACGAGGCTGCAAAAATTATAAACACAAGGAAAAATATTGTATTCGGCAACCAGTGGGTTGACAGCCAGTTAAAAATGCTTGCCGTTGTATCGTCTCCGCCGATTGTTCTTATAATCAAAATAATGGCTGCTATCGGCAATGTATAAAGCAGAATTATAAAGAATCCGTAAATCGATGCTTCCGCTCTGCCTTTTGCCCTGTTTTTCGAGCCTTTCATAAAAAACGACACTGTCATCGGAAGCATTGGAAAAACGCATGGAGTAAGAATTGCCACCAGTCCCCATAAAATTGCATCGATAATATAAGACCAGAGCGATCTGTCGCTGTCGGTTTGGTTTGCTTCGGTAACTTGATACTGCTCTTCTGTTGAAGTATTTGAAGCCGCCGTAGCGCTTTGCAAGCCGATGCTTATCGTAAAGTCTTCATCTGTTGGAGGAAGGCATTGTCTGTCGTCGCAAACCATCCATTCTACGCTGGCTTTCAGACTTGCGCCCTTGCCGGATAATTTCACTTTTTGACCAAATCGCGCTTTTTTCTCAAACGACCCGATTTCCATTCCAAACATGTCGTCAAATTTCCTGACGGGTTCGTCTATCATTTCCACAGAACCTATCAGGCTTACGGTTTCGGGCAAATCGAATGTAAACGCTGTTGCATTGGGACCATCTTCATAAGGTCCGATGTCGTACAAATGCCAGCGATTTTCGATAGCGGCTTCAAAAGTTATTTGATAAACCGAATCTTCGACCTGTGTTACCGATGTTTTCCAGCTTACGGGATTTTGCTGTGCAAAACCGAATGTTCCACACAGCATAATTATCATTACATATATGCAGTGAAATAAATTTTTCATAACTACTTTCCTGTATTTTTATTCAAAACGCAAAAATAATGAAATATTTTTAATGATTGCCTGTTTAATGATTTACGATTTAATAATTTAACTGTTACAGCAATAAACAGCCGGTTAAAAAACAATAAATCATTAGCGACGAGTGCGCCGAATCTCAAAACAGCAAATAAAAATAGCTGTCAATCCTTTACATTCAACTCAACCGCATTTTGTGAAAAACCGTGAAACCATTATGCGCATAAAACACAAAGAAGATACTGAAATATCGGGAATTATCCTGTTATTTATTCATAAAGCCAATGAAATTGCAGCAAATGTATTGCCGCTGCGTTTCTGTTTTTATACGGTATGAAAAATATTTCCGTTAAATGTATTAATTTGTGAAATATTTTTGGATATATTTCAAATAAAAGTTGTAAATTTGCCGTATAAAATGAAAAGATTAATATGTAGAACAGGAAAGAAAAAGACATATAGAAAAGCGTTTTGCTTGTATTCTTGCTTCTGAAATTGCACACTTCAAGAAAGTATTACAAGGATAAGTACAACGTTCGCAGTTGGCGGACTTATTTATCTAGTAATACAGGTCGTGCAAAACCTCAGAAGCGGATTGGTAAGTCCGCTTTTTCATTTGTATAATTTATAAAACGAAACAGATAAATTTTTAATCACAGTCTAAATTAAATTTTATGTATCAAAAAACTACAAAAACAAAAGCAGGCGCTGATTTTAACAGCGCAATGGAGCAGAAACCATTTGAAAAACGGGCGAGCCTGAAAAGCCAGAAGAGCAGGAGAAACTTTTTAATGACAACGCTTGTCGTGTTATGTCTGTTTTTTTCAAACACTGCATTGTTTGCGCATCAGATTACCATGAAAGCTTCCGGTAGCGAAGTTTTGGTTTCGATAAATCTTGAAGGAGATCGTTCTCGTAATGATGCCATAACCATTGACTGGGGCGATGGAACAAAATCAAACACCGGAGATGGACTTCTAAAGAGAATAAGGCTATTAGGTGGTGTTATGTTAAGTTTTTATCATCAATATACAGATAAACGCACGCATACCATTTTTATAACTGCTCCTTATATTCAAGAGGTAGAGTGTTCCTTTACTCAGCTAACGAGCTTGGATGTGAGTAATTGTCCGTTGTTAAATGAACTAGATTGCGGCCAAAATCAATTAACGGATTTGGATATAAGCAATTGTCATTATTTAACAAATTTACGTTGCAGCTCGAATCAATTAACGAATTTGGATATAAGCAATTGTCATTATTTATCAGAATTACGTTGCGGCGGTAATCAATTAAGGAGTTTGGATGTGAGCAATTGCCCAAAATTAAAAGTATTAGTCTGCGGCGGTAATCAATTAAGGAGTTTGGATGTGAGGAATTGCACGAAGTTAATAGAATTACGTTGCGGCGGTAACCCATTAAGGAATTTGGATGTAAGCAATTGCACGGCATTAGAGGTTTTGAATGTGGGCGGCTGTACATCGCTGGAAACGTTAATTTGCAACATCTGCGATAAAATAATATTCTACAGTAAAGGCTGTCCACGCTTAAAGTTTCAGTTGCCCAACCCTGAAGGAACCATATCGATAAATGTGCGCAACAGCAGTAATGGAAATACGGTGGTTACTCCTTCAGGTTTTGATTACGGTTTTTATATAGGATCTGACAATAATTTTAGCAGCAATTCCACTACTTATCATGCAGGCTATTACTATCAGTTTTTCAAAATCGGCAAGGTGAACGGTTTGAGGAACGTGATAGAAAAGAGTATCCCCGAAACCGGATGGACAGATATTGCTGCTGTAACTCCGGGACACGGATATATTGCTAAATACAGGTACAAAATCGAGAAAGAGAAGAACCATATTACATGGTACACTCGTTATATCAGAATATATGTTGTGCGGGAGATTTTAGAGGCAGCGGAACATGAGGCTGTTTTGGGAGCGGAAATAGAATATATTGTTGAAGACGAGCGAGGTTGGTAAAAAATCACAATAACCTTGCCGGAATAAGACTATAAAAGCGTCTGTCGACTGTACGGCGCGTGCTGTTTTGCATTTAGGAATGTTAAAACAGCGCTTGCCTGATGCCGCTGCGTTTCTATGCGGATGCGGCAAAATTTCCATGCGCACGGAAGTTTTGGCGGATGCGCATCCGGTTTCAGCGTTATGCGCACGTAGCATTTGCCGCATCCGCATAGAAATTTTGCTCCGTGCGGACAGATTTATGCCGGCGCCATAATATCACAAATCAGACATTAAATATAAATTATTATATAACTCATAATTCTTAACTCATGGTACGCAGGACAATCAAAGTTACATTGCCTTCAGAAAACATCTTCATAACCGCAGGTCGCTACCTTGTTACAAAACCTAACAGGTTTTTGAAACCTGTTAGGTTTAAAATATGCATAAGGTCGTCATTGCGGGTCAAGCCCGCAATCTCATCATTCAGGAGATTCCGGCGAAAGCCGGAATGACGGCTCAATTCTCTGCGCGACACGTGCGCTGTACCTGTTTCTACCAACATTGCGTCTCAATGAGATGCCTGCTGTATGCAGACTGCGTCCTTTCAGGACGGCAAGATTCTGACAGATGGTGCGCAACATGAGTTATTAATTACACATACCGTTTTATCAATGACTTACTGTTACCCCGAGTTTTTCCTATCCGAAACACAGGGTAATAAAAAACTACTCTGTGTTTGAGTAGTTTCTTATTTTTTTACAGGACATTATTGTTATATACTGTGCGTATTGTCAGACAGTTGCAACTTCCTGCATGTTCATTAAATTCCTTATTATCTCATTCGTTTTCAAGAAGCGTTGTTACGCTCCGTTTGCCAAGATAAAACGCCTTTGCTTTCACCTGCTTTGCATCGCAGGCAACGGGCGCAGTCCATAATGTCGATTGTTCCGAAGGCTCGCTGCCATCGGTGGTATAGCGAATTTGTGCATTTGGAATATATGAATTTGCATGCAATAAGCCATCAATGATTTTAATTCCCGGCTGCGCAATCCTGAAATTGGTTTTCATTTTAGCCAAACGAGGTAATTCGTTTCCTGATATTTTGGCGTTATACAATTGTTTTTCTGTTTCGTACGCCTCTTCACCTTTTGTTTGCGACCATTGAGGCTGAGCATTCCACGCACGTTCTACAAGACCAAACATTTTTGGGAAAAATTGATATTCAATCATTTCAAAAGATTTCAATGTTTCAGCCCAAAACTGTCCCTGCAATCCTTTTATTTGATGCCGAGCGTTTTTTTCCAGTGCAGGCTTTGTTTTTGTCGCATTTTCGATGTCTATCGGATTTCCGTTAAAATCGCGGCGAACCGACTTGTAAATATCGTAAGGCAACACATCAAAAGTGTTAAATTCATTTACAAATCCGCCCCAGTGCAATCCCGGTTCGCTTTGATGCTTGCTGTACGACATGTCGAGGTAAAGATTTGTAACGTTGCTCAGTATTATGGGATAGCCATCATTTGCAAGCTTGTATGGAATATCGTCTCCTTTCCATTCGGGAACATTGTTCCAGCAGTAGCTCAAAACATTCCGGTTTGCAAAACGTTCATTGACAGTTCCATTGCGAAGCAAAGCAACATCCTGCCATGCTGCGAGCTGTATCTGCTTTTTGTCCAGCATATCCAAAATCTGCTCTACAAAATAATCTTTAAGGTCGCGTATTTCCAACATTCCCTGTTGCTTCATAAAGTTGAGGCTTATTGCCGACCCTTCCCAAGCGCCGTGCGGAACTTCGTCGCCGCCCAAATGCAATATTGTCAATTCCAATCCTGCATCCGTGTACATTTTATCTATCTCGTCTATTACTTTTTCAACAAATTTATATGCCGATGGCATTGCAACATTCATTACGTTGTCGGTAAAGCTTTGTGCCGACAAGTATTTTGATGTGTCGGCAAAGTCTGTCAAAAGATATTCTTCGGCTTTTGCCCTGTCGGTTTCCGAATATTTGCTGTATCTTACATTCATTGCCTTAATTGCAGCGCGTGAATGTCCGGGTATATCTATTTCCGGAATTACGTTTATATGCCGCCGGTTTGCATATTTCAAAATTTCTATAAAATCGTTGCGCGTGTAATATCCGTTAGCCAAAGTGCTTGTGTCCGAAGCATCCCAGCCCCAGCCGAATGCAGGATACAGACATTCGCTTTCGTCGCGAGTGTGTCCTCTGCGCGAACCGACTTGAGTAAGCTCTTCCAAACCGGGAATTTCAAGCCTCCAGCCTTCGTCATCCGACAAATGCAGATGGAAAACATTCATTTTATACGTTGACAATATGTCTATCAGCTTGAAAATATTATTTTTTACCGTAAAGTTTCGACATACGTCAAGCATTACTCCGCGATGATACATGTCGGGATAATCGGCAAGTTGCATATTTGAAATTTCAGATGGAAGACTACCTGTGTTTCCTAAAATATTAATTAACGTTTGACATCCGTTGAAAATGCCGTGAGCATCTGCTCCGCTTATTTCAACTGTATTACTGTCGATTTTTATTTCATAATATTCGCTTTTCCCGTTTTCCGTTTTTTTCAGTTTTACGGCTGTTTCACCCTGTTCCGAAACCGTGCATCCGAACTGTGATACGAGCGCTTTCTGCAGCAGGTCGGCTTCGTTTGTAAAGTCGGAGTCGGCATCTATCCTTACGGTTTTTGCGAAAGTCGATTTTCCGCCGGTCTTTTCTATTGATTTTATTGAAGGAAATATGTGCGTTTCATCCAAATCGAACTTTTTATTGAAAAATGCGTTCTGTTCATAAACATAATTTCCATCGGGATAAGGAAGTTCTCTGGCATTTGGTCGTGTCCACTGCGCGGAGTTTGTGAAGGGAACAATTTTTAATTCAACATTTTGCGGTTGCTGCTCGTTGCCGTTTTCATCCGTAAAAACAATATAAGTTCCCGAAGGCGCATTGGTTTCTTTTATTATGCTTCCTTTGCTTATTGTGTGAAACACAAGAGTTTCGCCTACAGCAAGCGGTTTATAATTTTTTGATGGATAGATTTTGAAATAAGTGGAACTTATCCACTCAAGGGTCAATTGCGCACTGTCGGCGTTAATCGGGGTCATTGGCATTTGGTTGTAATAAATCACCCAATTGCTGTTTAATTCGGTTTTACCGTTGTTTTTGATGTAAAAAGTGTTGTCGTAGCATCCGGGGTTTATTCCGTTTTTTCCCATTTCCCAAGTAATGGATACGGGCGCTGATGTTTTTTTGCTGCTGTTGCAGCTTAACAAAAAGCAACTCAAAAGAGTTGACAGGACTAAAGCTGTTGTTTTCATTTTTTTATTATTAATTATGTTTTATAAAATATATTATTTTCGTTGATAAACTCTCACGTAATCAATATCATGGTATTGAGGGAAAATTGTAGTTTCGTCGGGATTTCCGGGCCAAGCGCCTCCAATTGCCGTATTTAATATCAGAAAATGAGGCGCGTGAGGAATTCCTTCGATTGCCGTGTGAACTAATTTTCCATCAACATACCATTTAACAGCATCTGCTTCCCATTCCAAAACAAAAATATGAAAATCTTCGGCAAAAGAAAAGTCGGCAACATATTTTCCTGCCGAAGTCTTTTTTTCGCCCTTGAATGAACAGTAATGATATGTTGCATAAAAAACGTTTGGCTCGTGTCCAAGAAATTCCATCATATCAATTTCGGTGTACCAGGGACGAAATTCGGGAATGGATGTTTCTTTGCCTTCTTCAACTGCTTTTTGCATAATGTATTCCATCATCCAATCGCGATTTTGCGGATAAAGCCAATACGCAGGCCAAATGCCTTGTCCGACAGGAAGTTTGCCTCTTATCTCAATTCTGCCGTAAGTTATTGCAAGTTTGTCTTTGGTGTCGAGTCGTCCGCTTGTATAATGCTTATTTCCATAATCCTGCTTACTGCTTTGTATCCGCAAATTTCCTTTATTTAAATAAACTTCATCAGGAATATAATATTGTAATTCATTGTGTTTGCTTGTTTCTCGTGTTAAAATATTCCATTTATCGGCATTTACTTCATTGCCGTCAAATTCGTCTTGCCAAACAAGTTGCCATTCTTTTTTATTTGTGTTTTTGTTATAATCCGCTTGCTGACCGCTGCAAATCAAACTGACAAAAATTCCTGTAAGAATTAAGATATTTTTTTTCATTTGAAAATATTTGGTTATACATCTGCAAATTTTACAGAGCAAAGGTATTATAATTTTTTGAACCATTTATAAACATATTTTTTCATGTATGAAATTTATTATAATTTTGACACTAAATATGTGTGGTTTTAAACACAAAAAATCACATTTATATAATAAAAGCACAGGCTTTTATCTTTCTTACTTGAAGTTTGACGATTTTTAGTACAATGGAAGATAAGTTTAATGTTCACGTGGCAAGCGTGGACTTAATTTATTTGCATTGTCGGGTTTCGTCAAACACCTAAGTAAGCGGATATATTAAGTATCACGCTTTTATTCTTTTAAACAGTATAAATGAACGATGAAATTCACATAGGAAATTTAATACTCGGCAAGCTGAAAGAAAATGGGCAGACTGTATCATGGTTGGCGCAAAAAGTATATTGTGATCGCAGCAACTTGTACAGAATTTTCAAGCGAACCAGCATTGATACCGATTTACTGATGCGAATTTCCAATGCATTGCATTATAATTTTTTCGATTTGTTTTCATCTTGTTACCAATCTAAAGAAAACAATAACACTGTTGCAAAATAGCAACACTTTTGTTTCATATATGCAACATGTTTGTAACAGTTAAATAAATTTAATGACATACTTTTGTAAAAAAATAAAAATTATAAAAATGGAGAAATTAAAAGAAAAATTATTAGAGCGTTGTAGTGCTTGTGATTGTAGAAAAACATACGACAATATTAGCAATTCGGCAAATAGTGCGGAACTAATGCAAGCTATAAAAAATGATTTTAATATTGTAGTGTTGAATAAAATAATAGATGCAGAACTGTTTGCAGCATATCGCCATCTATTTGAAATGCATAATATTTTTCATAATAAAGACATCAACCATGGACACGTATTAGTAACCGGCAATGCGACAGTAAACGTTTCGGGCGATGCAATAGCCGTTGCACGGAATATTTGTGCTGATACTTTATGGCAGAATGTTAGAGATAACTGTAACACAATAAATACCCGTAATAATGCAATAGTTTATATTTATGGCAGTGCTACCGTAGAGGCATGCGATGATGTAAGTGTATACTCGGAAGGTATGTACGGTAATGCGACTATTAAAGCCTATAATAATGTTACTGTATATGCTCATAATTCAGTAGTAAATGCGAAACATAATGTAAGAGTAGCAGAGGCAGATGGAAATACAGAAATAAATTTATACGATAATGCAGTTGTTATTAATAAATTATCAGATAAAGTTAGAATTAACAATTATAAAGAAAATCAATGATTTATATATAGTTTTTTCAAATTATAAATTTATCGAAAGTTAAAAATAAAAAAATATAATTTAACAAATATGAAAAAAAACATTTATTTAGTAATGGTAGCTGCGCTTGTCTTGAGCGCAGGTTGTGAAAAAGATGACAAGGATGTAAAACAAACCGACACCCATACTGTATATGTAGCAGGAAAAGAAGGAGAGGTACTCAAAGTATGGAAAAACGGCGTGGCTACAGCGCTTACCGATGGCACAAAGGATGCTATGGCACTTTCTGTTTACGTATCAAATGGAGACGTATATGTGGCAGGATACGAACGAGATGCAAGAGATTACCCTATCGCTAAATTATGGAAAAATGGCGTGGCTACGACATTTACCGATGGTATAAACTCTTCTGAGGCACTTTCTGTTTATGTATCGGGCAGCGATGTATATGTGGCAGGACATGAAAGCAATTCTAACAGGTGGCTTGCCAAAATTTGGAAAAACGGCACATTGCTGTACAGTCTTACAGATGGTTCTAATCATGCTTTTGCAAGTTCTGTTTACGTGTCAAATGGAGACGTATATGTGGCAGGAAATGAAAACAACATAAACAAGTGGCGTGCCAAAATCTGGAAAAACGGCGTGGCTACAGCGCTTACCGATGGTACAAAGGATGCTATGGCATATTCTGTTTTCGTATCGGGTGGAAATGTGTATGCGGCAGGATATGAACAGGACGTCGCTAAAATCTGGAAAAACGGCATAGCTACAGCGCTTACCGATGGCACTCGTGCAAATTCCGTTTACGTAGCTAACAATGATGTATATGCGGCTGGATACGAGCACGACGCAACAAGCTTTAACGGAGTAGCCACGCTATGGAAAAACGGCACGGCACAAAGACTTACAGATGGTACAAAGGATGCTATGGCACTTTCTGTTTACGTGTCAAATGGAGACGTATATGTGGCAGGATATGAAGGATGGGTAGCTAAAGTATGGAAAAACGGCACGGCACAAAGTCTTACCGATGGAACAAACGATGCCGTTGCATATTCTATATTTGTTGTTAATTAATGCACAACATGGATGACAGAATTTTAAATGAATCAACTTGTTATTATCACATTAACAGGTTGCGTTTACATACAAAACCTAACAGGTTTTTGAAACCTGTTAGGTTTACAATGAGACGCCAGACTCTGACCTATGATGCGTAACATCAGGTATTAAATTGCCAATTCCAATCAAAAAACATCGTAATTTGTAATTGAACTTGCCCTTTTACCATTTCATTTTTTTCGATAAATACCAAATCGGCAAGCGAGCCATTGCAAAACCTGCAACAAAAACAAATGCCAAAATTAAAAAAATATCGCCAATGTGAATTTCAACGGGATAGGCATCTATTATAAACATGTTCGGCAGTTTTATAACTTTAAAATACTGCTGTATCAGGCAAAGTATTATCCCCAGTATCAGTCCTGCTATCGCGCCGCCTATTGCAATCATGCATCCCTGATAGTAAAATATCTGCTTTACCGTCCTGTTATCCGAGCCAAGTATTTTCAATGTGTCGATGTCTTTTTTTTTGTCAACAATCAGCATGGATATTAATCCTATAATATTAAATGAAAAAAGCGTAATAATGAAAACCAGTATTACATATATTGCATACTTTTCGGACGACAGCATTCTATACAGAGTTTCGTTTTGCTGGTAGCGATTTTTTACATCGAAGCCGTCGCCGGCTATAGCCTTTATTTCCTTTTGAAGCGCATTGACATTTGCAGTTGAATCGATTTTTATCTCTATTGCCGAAACATCTTTATTTTCATAATTTAAAATGCTTTGGGCAAAATCAATCGGAACAAAAAAATAATTATTGTCAAAAGTCTGTTCTATCGAAAAAATTCCCGAAGGATATACGTAGTCAACTGCCATTGCATCAAGCGGATTGGATACTGATACTTTTGTTCCCCGCTTTGGAATCCAAACTTCCAGCGGCGTCATGAAATTCAGGTTAACGCCGAGTACCTGCGCAACGCCGATTCCCATAACTGCCTGTGGAATATCCGAATACCAAAGATTAAATTCGCCCATTATCACAAAAGAATGTTCGCTGTTGCCATCTATTCGCTTTCGTGTTATTCCCGATACGTTTTCATAATTTTCGTCTATTCCTTTCATTACGGCAATGGTTTGAGCAGCAGGCTTATTCACGTAATCATTATGAAGTTTGTAGCTTATTAAAACATTTTCTTCCATCACGCGCGAATAGTCCAAAACGCCTTTTACGTTTTTTATTTTTGCAAGCATTGATGAATCCGGCATAAAGGTTTTTCCAACTGTTGCCGAAATACGGATATCGGGACTGAATACCGAATACAGTTTTTTTGTCAGGCTGTCGTAACCATTTGCTATTGAAAGTATTACCATAAGAGCAAGTGTTCCTATGGCAACTCCGACAACACTTATGTACGAAATAACATTTATAACGTTATGCGTTTTTTTTGCAAATAAATATCGGCGCGCTATGAAAACCGGAAATATCATTTATGTTTTTTGTTTGCTAACGAATAGAATTTACTGTTTTAAAAGGCTTTCGATTTTTTCAACATAATCAAGCGAATCGTCAATATTGAAAGCTATTTCCGGAACAATGCGTAATTGATTTTTTACTCGCTTGCCGATTTCCATGCGAATTGATTTTGAATTTTGCGAAATGATTTTCATCACATTTTCGGTTTTTGATGATGGAAAGATACTGACAAAAACTTTTGCAAAACTTAAATCCGAACTTATCCGCACTCCTGTAACAGAAATCATTGCGCCGTCATAAATTCTCATTCCCTGTTGCTGAAAAATTTCGCTTAAATCTTTTTGTAATTGCCTTGCAACTTTTTGCTGTCGTGTTGATTCTGTTTCCATTTTCTTATTTTTATTACAAAGGTAATAAAATTATGATTTGCAGCAACAAATCCCGATACAATACGGTTCCGGCTTGACGGAAACGTAAAATATATATGTAATCCGTAAATATTTTCGAATGACATATAAACTCCGTTTTTTAATAAATAAATTATTCCGAAAATATTGACGGATAATATATTTTATGAACTTTTAACTGAAATATCTGCATTGTTGCGCTAATATTTTTTAACTTTGTACAGTCAAAATGTATAATATGAAAGTGGGAATAAGTGCGCAAAGCGCAATAATCGTTGATGCCGACAATACTGCAATAAGCATTGGTTCCGGCAGTTTACCTGTTTTTTCAACGCCGTCTATGGCTGCTCTTATGGAAAATGCAGCTGTAAAATGCATAGATAGTTATTTAGACGAAAAATCTGCAACCGTAGGAATTGCATTAAATATTAAGCATACACGAGCTTCGGCAGTCGGCGAAAAAATTATTGCAAAAGCAACACTTGTTGCCGTCAATGGCAGAGAGCTTTTATTCGATGTCGAAGCCTGCGACTCAAAAGGAACAACAGGAAAAGGCTCGCATAAGCGTTTTATTGTAGAAAGTGAAAAGTTTATGAGCGGGTTAAAATAAACACACAAAAATATATTGCTATAATATCAATATAATAAGCATATTAATATACTTACAATTTAAAATATTTTGAATATGATAAAATTATTTGAATTACTCTTTAATCCTATCGAAGAAAACACATACATCGTTTATGACGAAACGCATGAATGTATTATTATTGATGCAGGCTGCAGCAATGCTGATGAAAATAAAATTTTGCAAAAGACGATTACTGATAAAAACCTGAAACCGACAAAGTTAATTTGCACACATGGGCATTTCGATCATATAATGGGTAATAATTTTGTATGCGAAACGTATGGAATTAAAACATATATACATAAAAACGAAATAAGCAATTTTGAACGGGCAGCATCTTACGGTTCGTATTTTGGCGTGAATATCGTTCCGCCGCCGATACCCGATAATTTTGTGAGCGACGGCGACGAAATAAAATTCGGTAACAGTTTGCTTAAAGTTATTTTTACTCCCGGACACACTCGCGGCGGAATTTGCCTGTACAGCGCAGCAGACGAATTGCTGTTTAGCGGCGATACGCTTTTTGCGGGAAGCATAGGACGTACCGATTTGCCCGGCGGCGATTATGATGAGCTAATGAGCAGCATTAAAAAGCTCATGCAGTTGCCCGACAGTACCAATGTGTTTTGCGGACATGGTTCAAAAACGTCAATCGGTTATGAAAAAATGACCAATCCTTTTGTTACCGAAACGCTGCAATGAATTTAACAATAATTTTGATATGTTTTGATTATGAAAAAAATGCTTATATTTTTCGGATGCTTGGTTTTTGCTCTGATGGCGCTGACTGCTTACATAAATATTGAAACAGGGAAGCAAATCACTTCCATTTTAACGACAATTACAAACAGAGATTACAAACAGTCTAATTGCATCAGCAATAATTCACAGATTATAAATGTTATACATGCGCCTGAATCGGTTTATTTTGCAGGCGAGCAGCTTCCCGTATCGTATTTTGATGTGCGCGAATCGCTTGAGCGCGAATTAAATCAAATAACTTACAGCCACAGCCTGACGCTGTTGACAATGAGATTGTCGGGACGTTACTTCGGCATAATTGATACGATATTGAAAGTGCAGGAAATTCCTGCTGATTTTAAATATCTCTGTGTTGCCGAAAGTAATTTGCAAAATGCAGTTTCACCGGCAAAAGCTGTGGGATTTTGGCAGTTTTTATCGGAAGTCGGACAGTACTACGGACTTGAAATAACCGATGAGGTCGATGAACGTTATAATCTTGAAAAATCGACACTTGCAGCGTGTAAGTATTTAAAAGATTCGTATAAGAAATATCATAACTGGTCACTATCTGCCGCTTCGTATAACATGGGAATGACGAATCTTAACAAGGCAATAGAAAATCAGCAGACAGCCGATTATTATGACTTGATGCTGAATCCCGAAACTGCTCGATACCTGTACAGAATTGCCGCATATAAAATCATATTTGATAATCCGGAAGCGCATGGGTTTTATATTTCTGAAAATGAAAAATTTAATCCGTTTTCATATTATGAAATTACTGTAAATTATCCAATAAGCAGTATTGCAGATTTTGCAAAACAGCATAATACCAACTATAAAATGATTAAGATTTTAAATCCGTGGCTACGTAAAAATAAACTGACAAATAAAGCCAAAAAGTCATATAGAATAAAAATTCCGACAAAAAACTTCAGAGATGCACACTAAAATATTTATTTATAGTATTTTATTTGCAGTTACTTGAATAAAAAGTTCAGATAAAACAGAAATTTAATAAAAATATCAAATATTTAACGCATGAAACATCAAATTTTAACCTCGTTTTTTATGCTTTTGAGTCTGGCAAGCTGTAAAATAACTGTGGAACAAAAAATTAAACAGGCAATTTCGCATCAAATTGAGCGATATCCAAACTCAACATTACAAGATATTTATAAGAATTTTTATCAGGATTATTTTGGCACCGAACATGCTATACCCGATAAAAAGGCAGTTGAAGAATATTTGTTGTATGAACTATCTGTCATGCAGGATGTTAATTATGATACAATTATAGAAAAAACAGGCTGGCGGAATAATTTTGTGCGAGTTCCCTTATCGCTGGTGAAATGCGGAAAAATTTCTGCTGACGAGCTTTTGCTGGCTTTTGTTGAGAGCGCAGTGAAAGTTGACACGGAAACAGCAGATAACTGGATTGCCGAATGGAACGTAATTGTGAAAATATTGGAAGAAATGCATCTTGATATTGAAGGCTTCGACAACGATAAACGCGAAATTGCAGAATTGTTGATAGAAAACCCGAAAATGGCTTTGCATCACAGTAAAAAATTTAATAATTCATACCATCCGCATTATCGGATTGTTGAAAAAACGATTTATGAAAATAGACTTAAAAAATTCGCAGAATGATTTTTTATAACAAATTATATCGTATCAGCATTACTGCTTTGTTAATGAGATAAATGACAGGTATTTATTTTTTGCTTTTTCTAATAATCCTGTGTCAATTCCCGATTTTTCATCAAACAGCGAGACTTTTATTTCCACTTTATCTTTGATAACGGTTCTCTTCCATGTTCCTGCAATTTTACCGTTGTGCATAACAGTCGGATGAAATATTCCGTTTTTTGTGAATGCTTTACACTGGTCATTTATGTTTATCACGGCATCTCTGTTTTTATAACTGATAAGAAATTCGTCGAATGAAGGCAACAGGCAAATGTAATCGTCAAATGTTGACTTTATATCGAGTGAATCGTGTATGAATAATGCAGATGCTATTGATGTTTTTTCTTTGATTAAATTATTGTCAATCAAATATATTGCATGTCTGCAATCGGAAATTGACAATCCTGACCACCAATTGAAATCATGCAAACTTGCAGGTGAATGACTTTGAAAATATTTTGTTGCCAGCTTAACAAGCGCTTCATCCTTATTTAATGTTTTTATTGATTTAACTCTTTCACTTATAAGCGCATAAGTCTGTTGTTTTTCTTTATCCGCTCCACTGCAAACTATTCCTTCCGCTTCGGCGCGATACATGAAATGAATCATTCGCGAAGTATCGGTTTTTATGCCTGCACGGTTCAAATTATCGGCAATTTGACGGCGCGTAAGATGATTGTTACCTTCAAGCATTTTGGCTATGAGACAGTTTGTTCGCGAAAACAGCTTTTCTGTTATTTCCAGATATTTATCGCGTGAAGCGCTTGCGGCTTTTATTTTTTCTCTGCACAGTTCGAGCATCCAGCATATATCTTCGTCAGCAACCAAATGCCATGTTGGTCGCATTATGTGCGTTCTTAAAATTTCGCCTTTTGCCAATGCGCATTCCATATCGCTGATTGTTGCAGATTTAAGTCGAATACCTGTTGCCCATTTACACATGTTGTAGTCTTGAGCCTGAATCGCGCCCATCCATGAAACAATATCTTTGGCTTTTTCAAACAAAGTGCTTACCAGTTGCTGACTGATGGCACGTATAGTATGTATCATAAAATTTGCATTTTGAAATATTTGACAAAACTAACACAAAACAATTTAAAAACATACAGTTTCCTTTTAGTACATGACAAAAATTTGATGTACACTTAGAATTATTTGAATATCAACAAAATATAATCATTTGCATTGTTAATTTAGTATGTATAATTCTTTATTGAGTTTCTGAAACAATAAATTCAGAGATATTTCCATTATTTGTTGACTCTTGATGTAACATTTTGTCTTTCCTCTTAAAACGCGCCAAATAATGTCGTATCCTGCTATTATATCTCTCTACGGTATATGGTTCCGCTTTGGTCTGTATTAATTTTCCACATGAACAAATTCATGTAAAATTAGCATAAATAATTTTTATTCGTCTGTTTGATTCGGAAAATTTCATGTACATTTGCAAAAAATATTACGAAAGGATTATGGAAATACATAAAAATCACAGAATAGGAGTTTTAACATCGGGAGGAGATGCTCCGGGCATGAATGCGGCAATTCGTGCAGTAACGCGGGCAGGATTGAATAACGGAATGGAAGTTTTTGGTATTCGTCGCGGATTTCAGGGATTGATTGAAAATGACATATTTCAAATGAAATCGCAGGACGTGAGCGGAATACTTCAAAACGGAGGCACATTTTTACAGTCTACACGTTCCAAAGAATTTAAAACCGCAGAAGGAAGGAAAAAAGGATATGACACGCTTAAAAGCTATGGTATCGACAGCCTTGTTGTAATCGGCGGAGACGGATCGTTTACAGGAGCCAATATTTTTGCACAGGAATATCCCGACATTTCGGTAATAGGAATTCCGGGAACCATAGACAACGACCTGTACGGCACTGATTATACGATAGGCTACGACACGGCTTTAAATACCGTTATAGATGCCGTTGATAAAATTCGCGACACGGCAAGTTCTTTCAATCGCATATTTTTTGTTGAAGTTATGGGACGTGAAGCCGGGTTTATTGCAATAAACAGCGGCATTGCTTCCGGCGCTGAAGTTATTATGGTTCCCGAGCGTAAAAACCAAATCGAAAACGTAAGAAAATTTCTTAAGGAACGCGCTTTGAAGAATAAATCAAGTATAATTATTGTTGCCGAAGGTTTGGAAGAAGGCAGCGCAATGGAAATTGCCGACAAGGTAAAAGATGAATATCCCGAATTTGATATAAGAGTTTCGGTGCTCGGGCATATTCAGCGCGGAGGACGACCGACGTCAAAAGACAGAGTTACTGCAAGCCTTATGGGAGTTGCAGCAATCGATGCCATCATTGACAATCAAAAAAGCATTATGATAGGCTGGAAAAATGAAGAAATAGTTCAAGTTCCGCTTAACAGGACAATAAAAATGCATAAAGCAATTTCGGACGATCTGCTCAACATAGCCGAAATGATTGGAACATTTTTGCCGAAATGAAAGATAAGGAACTGACCGGAACATGAATTAAATTTATGATTATGAAGCATTACTTGAATTTTTAACATTTTTTCATTTTATAAATCTATGCTTACTATGGATAAATTACACATAATTACGCCGGTAAAGGATTCTCTTGAAACGGCAGAGCGGGCTATCAGCGCCCTTATGTCTTCGGTAACGGATATTCCGTTTGAATATACAGTATATAACGATTTCAGTTCCGACGAAAATACGCAAAAACTGGAAGCGCTTTCCAAAAAATATTTCTTTCATTTGATTAATCTTAAAGAGATTACTTCGCATCCGTCGCCGAATTATTTACTTGTTTTGCAAAAAGCGCAGGCAAAAGCATTGAATGACAAAACGCACTTGATAATCGTGGAATCGGATGTTATTGTAAAGGAAAATACAGTACAACAACTATATGACTGTGCCGGACTGTCGGAAAAGGCAGGAATGGTATCGGCAGTAACAACAGATGAAAGTGGGAATATTAATTTCCCCAATCTTTATGCGCGGAAGTATAAAAAAGGTCTTATATCTACCCGCAAGCGAATCAGTTTTTGTTGTGCATTATTAACTTATGAGCTGTTGTCACGACTGGATTTCAAGACCCTGAACCCGTCGAGGGACTGGTATGATGTAATTATTTCACACAAATCGCTTCGGCTGGGACTAAAAAATTATTTGAATACTTTATGCGAAGTCATTCATTTGCCGCACAGCAGCCGTCCATGGAAATTATTGAAATACTCTAATCCACTGAAATATTATTGGTTGAAATATACAAAACAACTGAAAAAAACAAAAGTAGAATTTCCTCAAAAAAAATAAAATTTCAGAATGAAAAACGTAAATAATAAAATTGAAACTACAGTTTCCAAACATTCCGGCAAGACTTCGCCCGTGGTATCTGTGATTGTACCCGTTTACAATCTGCAGGATTATGTTGCCGAAACTCTGGATTCAATATTGGCATCCGATTATCCCAATATTGAAATAATCGTTGTAGATGACGGTTCTACCGACAGTTCTCCGGAAATAATTGAGGCTTATGCTGATAAATCGGATAAAATAAGGCTTTTCAAACAAGCCAACCGCGGCGTTTCTGCCGCCCGCAATCAGGCAATAAGATTGTCATGCGGCAAATATATCCTGCCCGTGGACGGCGACGATTTAATATCTTCCAATTATATTACAGAAGCTGTAAACGTTTTGGAACAAAATCCGCAAATAAAAGTGGTATGCTGCCAAGTGGAAAAGTTTGGCGTAAAAAATGGCGTAAAAAAATATCCTCCCTTCAGTTACAGCCTGTTAGCCCGTAAAAATATGATTGTAAACAGTTCAATGTTCCGCAAAAGCGACTGGGAAAAAATAGAAGGCGGCTATTGCGAAGAGGAAATCTATTGCGAAGACTGGGATTTTTGGATTTCCATGTTCAAAACCGGAGGCGAATTTTTACGTTTGCCTTTTATCGGATTGAAATACAGAGTCCGGCAAGTTTCGCGAAGAACTAATGCCATTAGCCAAAAAAAGAAAATGATAGATATAATAAACAGGCGGCATAAGGCATTCCTGTATAAGCAACTGGGCGGCAAACTGCATTATAAGCGGACATGGTCGCGGTTTTTCAACTTCTTTTGCCGTTTGTCCGCGTTTTAAATGCCGGACATGTTCTTGCAAATCTGTACTTCCGAGTGTTCGGTATCGTACAGAAGAACCGTTTACAAACAAAAAATCCTCCGAAATAATCATCTCGGAGGATCTGGGTATTATCCCATGGAAAACTTTTTTGTATAAAAAACTAAAAACTTGAAGTCCTCTTTATAATTTTTATTCAATAAATGATGTGTTATAACAACTCATCAATGCTTCAATACATGATACAAAGGTATAAATGTTTTTTTATCTTCCAAACTTTTTCATGAAATAATTTTGATTAAATTATATAAACAGTTTATTTTAAATAAAATATACTTACAGGAAATTCCATATAAAATATCGAATTATGTGTTAATTTTACACATCAATACGTTATGTTTACACATGTTTTAACAAAAAAATATCCCGGAATGTCTATTGGAATATAATAAATTGATAATAGGCTGTTATTTTTTGCAAAGACAGACTGTATTCATTATGCCGGATGTGCTTATCATGTAAACTCATGGATATTTGATTTTGTCATAATCTGCAAATGACTTACATTTGCAGCGCATAAGGATTTGTTTTTATACTGGACAGCGAAGAGATAAAAGCGTGAACTTATGCAGATTGATTATATTAATAATGTATTATTTAGAATTTATTTCAGATGAAAGAAATCGTTTTAAGCGGAATCCGTTCTACGGGAAATCTGCATATCGGAAACTATTTTGGGGCTTTGCGAAACTTTATCAGGATGCAGGATGAAAATCACTGCTTCTTTTTCATAGCCGATTTACATTCCCTGACAACACATCCCGATCCCCTTAATTTTCACGAAAATGTTAAAACAGTCCTGTCCGAATATCTTGCATCGGGGCTTGATCCCGAAAAATCGGTCATTTTTGTTCAGAGCACTGTTCCCGAAGTGTCGGAACTGTATACGCTGATGAACATGTGGTCGTATGTCGGGGAACTCGAACGGACATCATCGTTTAAGGAAAAGGTACGCAAGCATCCGAACAACGTGAATGCCGGCCTGCTTACCTATCCCGTGCTGATGGCAACGGACATCCTTATACACAAGGCAAACAAGGTGCCTGTGGGAAAGGATCAGGAGCAGCATCTGGAAATGGCAAGAGTATTTGCCCGCAGATTCAACAGTCTGTACAGTGTCGATTTCTTCCCGGAACCCTCGGCGTATAATTTCGGTACGGAACTGGTCAAAGTGCCGGGACTTGACGGTTCGGGCAAAATGGGAAAATCCGAAGGCAACGGGATCTATCTGGCTGATGATGAAAAGACTATCCGCAAAAAGGTCATGAAGGCAGTAACGGACAGCGGTAGCGCCGATCCCGAAGCTCCGATGTCCGAACCGGTGCAAAATCTTTTCACAATACTGCAGACAGTGTCCGACAGTGAAGTCGTTCAGTTCTATATGGATAAATATAAATCGGGAGAAATACGCTACGGCGATATGAAAAAACAGCTCGCCGACGATATCTGCAAAATAACGCTGCCGATACGCGAACGGATACTCGAAATAAAAAGCAACGAAAAATATTTGAACGAAACAGTGAAGTGCGGGGCGGAAAAAGCCCGTGCAAGCGCTTCCAAAACTCTGGCAGGAGTAAAAGAAATCATGGGATTCAAATGGAGTTGAAACTTTTGCTTTTTTATGCCTGCAGCATTCAGTCAGCAGCATGTTATACGGTGCGCGACGTAATTTTGTGAGCTTAGCATCCGATTTTCGATATACTCAATATTATGCCGTTCGAAGTATAATTTTCAACAAAAACAATCGCAGTGTGCGATATCGCACAAAAATGGCTGTTTTCCGGCGTTCCGTGATTTCTTCATATTCGATTGTATAAAAGCAGGATACGACATGAGGCCGTCCGGCGTAAAATGTGTTTTTCCCAAAACTGTGCGAAATCGCACACAAAATGTGCGATTTCGCACAGTTTTGGCGATTTCGCAAAATCGCTAAAATACATATTCGCCTTGTTTTCTGCTGATTACATATTTTGGCACGGTTTTTGCTGTATTATATCTGATATTTAGAAGTGTTTTTGCATAATGCAGTTAATTTCAATGCATTATATGATGAACAGAAAAAAACAGTGAATTAATTTAGTATTATTAAAAAAATAAAAGATAATGAACAATATTTTTAATTTGAAAACATTCTTTTTTTATCTGAAAAAGAATAAAGTTTACGCTTTTATCAATGTATTCGGACTTACCGTTTCATTGATTTTTGTTATTTTGATTGCCGTATATGTGAATCGGGAACTGTCTGTTGACAGGTTTCACCGGAACGGCGACAGGATTTATGTTCTCGGAAACGATAAAGGACTGGATTATGCCTACCGCATAGCCTACCGGATTCAGCAGCGTTATCCCGAAATAGAAAAAGTGTGTCCGGTGATTCCATGGTATTATGACAATACAGGCATTGTCGGCGAAAACAAATTCATTACCAAACTGCTGTTTGTCGATTCAACGTTTTTCGACTTTTTCGATTTCAAACTGTATGGCAACATGGCTGATGCGGCTAATGTCTTAGCTTCGCCAAATTCTGCGGTTATTTCCCGGACTTTTGCACGGAAAGCATTCGGTAACGGGGACCCTGTCGGGCAGTTTATACGCTTATCCGACAATCTCTCGGTAACTGTAACTGGCATTACGGAGGATATCAACAATTCGACTGTTCCATACGGCGATATCTTAGTCAGAATAGACAATATCCGACATTTTAATCAGACAATGGACAGCAAATATTTTGCCAATAGTGCAGGCGCATATATTTTCGTTATGGAAAAGGAAAATGCGGATTTGCGGGCGAAAACTGAGGATATTACGGCTTTTTTCAAGGAAATTTTCTGGAAATTTAAAAGCGATATGCTTAAGAGCGTTAACTTGACGCCTCTGAAACAGGCATATTTCTCGGAACTCAGGGGATATATGCTGCAACACGGCGACAGGCAGTTTGTTACCATATTATCCGTTGTCGGGCTGGCGATACTGCTTTTCGCTCTTACCAACTATATCAATCTGACAGTGGCGCAAACGGGTTTCAGGGCGAGTGAAGTGGCTGTTCGGCGGCTGTTTGGCGCTTCCCGCGGCGAACTGTTTGCGCGGATGATAATGGAATCTACGGTTTTATGCCTTATATCTTTCGTGCTGGCAATGTATTTCGCTTATATTTTGACGCCTTATGCCGGAGACCTGCTCAACAGCCGCCATTTATCCCTGAACGAAATGTGGACGCCTGCCGGAACAGGCATCTCGCTTTTAACAGTCCTGATTCTGGGAACAGTTTCCGGATTGCTGCCGGCAATGATTATTTCGAAAGTTAAACCCATAGACATCACAAAAGGTAGCATGAAAAGGAAAACTAAAATGGTTTTCAGCAGATATTTCATTATTTTTCAGCATACTATCACTCTTGCGCTTTTAGTTTCGGCTATCACTATCACTTCGCAAACGCAACATCTGATTAATGCGCCGCTCGGATATAACACCGAAAATATATTGCAGATTTCGACTTTTAATTTCGAGAACAGTGGACTCAGGGACGAATTTTTTGATGAAGCCGGGAAACTTGCCTCGGTGAAACGTATCGCTTATGCATCCGGAACACCTCATGAGAGAGGTAATAACAATACATTTCCCCACAAAGGGAAAATGATTCCCCTGCAAATTTTAATTGGCGATTCGGCATACGTTCAAATGCTGGGGCTTAAGATTCTGCGGGAAAATCATCAGGAAAACGCTTACTATCTCTCTCAGTATGCCGTGAAGTACCTCGAAATCGAAGAAGACGCTTTGGAGTTCGTATCCAGCGATGGCAACTACAAATTCAAGATTGCAGGAATTGTACAGGATTTCCGACTGGGAACTGTTACAGACGATATATATCCGATTGCATTTAAGTTAGGCAGGGATAAGTATCCTCCATGGAGCATTTTGGTGGAGGTACAGGGCGATCCTTCAGCTGCGTACAGGCAGGTGAGACAAACGTATGAACGAATATCGGGCATGAGTTTCACCGGTGAGTTTATCAGCGAACAGATTGCAGAAAAGTTTGCCCGGCAAAGGCAAATTTCGCAGATCATGCTCGTCTTTACCGGTATTGCCGTACTGATTTCCATTCTGGGACTGCTGGCCATGTCCACGTATTTTATCCGCCTGCGGACAAAGGAGATTGCCGTCCGGAAAGTGTTCGGTGCAAGTTTTGGCGAAGTGCTCCTGCAGTTGCTGCGCATTTTTCTTACTTATGTGGTAGCGGCTTTTGTCATCGCTGTTCCTTTCAGCTGGTATCTCATGCGCACGTGGCTGGACGATTTTTCGTACCGTATAAGTCTAAGTCCGTGGATATTCATCGCTGCCGGAGTGTTCTGCTTTATTGTGTCGCTGGTAACGGTTTTCTGGCAAAGCCGTATCGCTGCCAACGCTAATCCGATCGATTCGATGAAAGCACTGTAATGAGACTTTAAGAGTTAAGAACTAAGA
>JAIRZQ010000042.1 GCA_031267135.1 Prevotellaceae bacterium | reverse complement strand
ATTGCCGTAGATACGCATGTTTTCAGAGTAGCGCATCGTACAGGCTTGGCAAATGAATCAGACAAAACCCCTGAAAAAGTCGGGAAACAGTTAGAAAAAAACATTCCCGAAAAACTTCGCGCAATTTCGCATCACTGGCTCATTTTGCATGGAAGATATGTTTGCACGGCACGTTCTCCGCACTGCTGCGATTGCGGAATAAACAAATATTGCAAATATTTTGAAAGTAGTTTGGATAAATAACACAAATGCAGTGTTTTATGCGGATTGAAATCGTGTTAAATTTCAACAGAATATTTTATCCCCATAACGTTTATACGTCCATATTGCCGAAAAAGGCGCGATGTTTAATTGAGAATTGAAATTAAGAATGAATATAAAGTCATAATATTTGATTTAGAAACTTTAACTCCCGAAACTGTAAAAAAAATTCAAATACGATTGCATTTTATACTTGATGCTGTATTCAGTAAAAATACCTTTGGAAAATTGATAATTCGTAATTGTTTTTTACCTTTACCTGATTTTATTTTATGTTAAAACAATGAAAACAGTAAACAGACAAACAGAATTAAAAGTAAAATACGATGCCGTACTGCAAAATTATATAATGGAAGCGACAGGAAAAAGTCGTACTGCTGTTAAGTCGCTTTTTGCTCATAAACAAATTTTTATAGATGGGCAAAATGTTTCTCAATACAATTTTGAAGTCAAAAAAAATCAGATAATAACCATAAATTCAATAGGAACATTATCCGGTAAAACCGGAAACAAATTGAACGGTATTGAAATTGTATTTGAAGATAACGACATAATTGTTATAGAAAAACCATCGGGCATGCTGTCAGTGTCAGCTGAAAACGGTAATGAAGCGACAGCCTACAGTATTTTACGCAATTATGTAAAAATGAAATCATCGCTAAACAAGATTTTCATTGTTCATCGTCTCGACAAGGCAACATCCGGATTGATGCTGTTTGCAAAAAACGAACAGACAAAGCGCATCATGCAGGCAAACTGGGATAATTTTATAAAACACCGTAAATATGTTGCAGTGGTTTGCGGCAGGATGAAAACCGAAAAGGGAACAGTAGTTTCGTATCTCAAAGAAAATGCTGCAATGCAGATGTACGCAAGCAAAAGCGCCGAAGATGCTCAGCGGGCGGTTTTATCTTACAGGGTATTGAAAGCCGATAACAACTTTTCACTGGTTGACATTGAACTCGAAACGGGGCGTAAAAACCAGATACGCGTGCAAATGCAGGAAACAGGACACAGCATTGCAGGTGATAAAAAATACGGTGGCAAATCGTCGCCGATAGGACGCTTGGCTTTACATGCGCAGACTTTAGAATTTATTCATCCGATAACGCGCAACAACATGCGCTTCTCAACAAAAATTCCCAAGAAATTTATGACTGTTTTTAACGATTGAAACGAAATGCAACATTTTCAAAAACATAAAAAATAATAACTGTCTATTGGCTTTTACAATTATTTTTATACTTTTGCCGACCTGTTTTAATAGATGACTGCTATAAAAGTGAAAAAATATCTGCTATTATGTTTATTGCTGATTGCGGCAGCAAAGATTTTCGCTCAGGATTGCGACAGCGATTCCATTGTGCTGGACATACTGCAATCCGAGTGTTCTACAATGCCTGCAACATATAACAACAGCATAAAAATATTGAAAAACGGAACGGCAAAATTTGAAGATATGTTTGCCGAAATAGCCGGAGCAAAACATCATATACATCTTGATTATTTTAATTTTCGCAACGATTCCATAGGAAATGCTCTTTTCGACCTGCTTGCTGCCAAAGTACAGGATGGCGTTGAAGTTCGCGCGATATTCGATGCTTTCGGAAATTCATCCAACAGTCAGCCGTTAAAAAAAAAGCATCTCAAGGCTATTCGCAAAAAAGGTATTCAAATCCATAAATTCAAACCTGCAAGATTTCCGTATATAGATAACTTTTTTAATCGCGACCATCGCAAAATTGTTGTTATCGACGGGCGTATTGCCTATATGGGCGGAATAAACGTTGCGGATTATTATATAAAAGGATTGCCTGAAATCGGCGACTGGCGCGATATTCACATACGTGTTGAAGGCGATGCCGTTGCACAGTTGCAAGATATGTTTATTAAACTTTGGAATAAATCGACAAGGCAAAACATCGAAGGCAGGCAGTATTTTTGTCCTGTTGATTCTGCTTTTGCCGGCGACAAAACAATGATAATTGTTGACAGAACGCCCAATGAAACGCCGAAACAAATGCGCTGCGCTTATGCGGTTGCAATAAAAGAAGCCCAAAAATCAATAAAAATAATAAATCCGTATTTTCTGCCTACGCACAAGGTCAAGAAAGAGTTGAAAAAAGCCATAAAACGCGGAGTAGATGTAGAAATAATGATTTCGGCAAAATCGGATATTCCGTTTACTCCCGATGGTTCTGTTTATGTGGCGCATTCGCTGATGAAGCGCGGTGCCGAGGTTTTTTTGTTTGAAAACGGTTTTCATCATTCAAAGATTATGATGGTTGACAGTTTATTCTGCACGGTAGGTTCTGCAAATCTCGACAGCCGCAGCTTGCGTTATGATTACGAAGTAAATTCATTTATATTCGACAGGGAAATAACCGACAGCCTTATTCAAATTTTTGAAAACGATAAAAATCAAAGTACAAAACTCACTCCCGAAGTATGGAAGAAACGCTCATGCTGGAAAAAATTTATGGGATGGCTTGCGCGGCTGCTTACTCCGTTTTTGTAAAATATTGTATTTGTAGCCTATAAACTTTTGACTGCAAGCCTGTATTATTATTTTTTTATTATTTTTGCGTCAAATATAAATTAAATGTTTGTTGAAAATATAAAAAATGAGGAAATAAATTTACTTGCCTGCCGCTCGTTTGATGGCGAAATAATCATTGTTGATACATTGAAAAAGCTTGATGAGGCGATTGCATATTTAAAAAATCAATCGTATATAGGATTTGACGCCGAAGCCCGACCGCAATTTATAAAAGGCTCTAAGCGACATATATCGCTTTTGCAGTTTGCAACAAACAGTAAAGCCTTTCTTATACGTATTGATATTATCGGTTTCAATAAACAGATTACGGATATTTTTGAAAATAGGGAAATAATAAAAATAGGTTCGGGAATGACGGATGACATGCATGCATTAAAAAAAATGAAGCGGTTTAATCCTGTCGGTTTTATTGATTTGCAGTATTATACAAAAGAATTTGGAATAAAAGACAACAGTTTGAGAAAAATAACGGCAATAGTACTCGGCTTCAGAATATCAAAATCGCAGCGATTGTCGAATTGGGGAAAAAATGAATACACAAATGCTCAAAAACGTTATGCTGCAACAGATGCATGGGTGTGTTACGAGATATACAGGCAACTGAATAAAATAAATATCGCTAATTAAAATCATGTACAGGCAAATAATATTAAAACATAATCGCGACGAATCGCTGAAGCGTTTTCATCCATGGATTTTTTCGGGAGCTGTTGCGCAATACATCGGCAAGCCTGACGAAGGCGATATTGTTGACATATTAACAGCCGATAATAAGTTTATCGCTCGCGGACATTACCAGACAGGTTCGATTATTTGCAGAATATTAACCTTTGAAAATGAAAACATAGATGCGGATTTTTGGCGCAAGCGCATTTCAAATGCATATAAATTGCGTGAAAAAGCCGGACTTGCAAACAGCAAATACACTACGGCTTATCGTCTCATACACGGTGAAGGCGACATGCTGCCCGGCCTGATTGCGGATATTTACGGAAAAACCGCCGTAATACAGGCTCACTCAACGGGAATGTTTCGTCAGCGTCAAGCAATTTGTGAAATATTAATAGAAATATTAGACGGCAAGATTGATGCCGTTTATGATAAAAGTTCCGCAACGCTTCCGTTCAATGAAAATTCAAATGCAAAAGACGAATATATTTTCGGCAATAATATCAAAAAAGAAAATATCATATTGGAAAACGGAAATCAATTCATTGTCGTTCCCGAAACAGGTCAAAAAACAGGATTCTTTATCGACCAGCGCGAAAACCGTAAAATTCTGGAACAGTATACATGTAAAGCCAATGTTCTCAATACGTTTTGTTACACGGGCGGATTTTCGGTATCGGCGCTTCGCGGCGGCGCAAATATTATTCATTCGGTTGACAGTTCGCAGAAAGCTATTGATTTGACACATAAAAACATTGATCTCAATTTTGGTGAAAATATCAACCATCAGACATTTGTTGACGATGCATTTTCGTTTATACGAAACGCTGAAAATAATTTTTACGATGTGATAATTCTTGACCCGCCGGCATTTGCCAAGCACAATTCGGCTTTGAAAAATGCTGTGCAGGCTTACAAAAGGCTTAATGCCGCTGCTCTTGCAAAGATAAAGCCTTCTAGCATTTTATTTACTTTCAGCTGTTCGCAGGCGGTTGACAGAACAAATTTTCGCAATGCCGTTTTTTCGGCTGCAGCTATCACTAAACGTAATGTCCGCATTTTACATCAACTTGTGCAGCCTGCCGACCATCCTGTAAATATTTATCATCCCGAAGGCGAATATTTGAAAGGACTTGTACTTTATGTAGAATAAAAATATCGAAAATATGAAAAAGATATTTGTGTTTATGGCAACAATGATTATGGCAGGCACTGTTTTTGCACAGGATTCGTTTATAATAATTTCAAAACAGGATATGAAATTACGAAGATATGATTTTAACGGAAACGTGCTTGATGAATATCCGATTGCCTGCGGGCGTAATTACGGTAACAAAAAACGAAGAGGTGACAACAAAACTCCCGAAGGTGTTTTTACCGTTCAGCAAATTCAAAATGCATCTGCATGGACACACGATTTCGGTGATGGCAAAGGACAAATAAAAAATGCATACGGACAATATTTTATTCGCCTTAAAACAGGATTTCAAGGAATAGGAATTCATGGAACACATGCTCCCGAATCGGTAGGAACGCGCGCAACCGAAGGCTGCATAAGATTAAGAAATGAAGACTTGTTAAACCTTGTGAAGAATGTAAAAATCGCAATGGTTGTAATCATAACGGCATCGACAGAAGATGCTCTTGCCGATTACAAATCCAAAGTAAGCAATCCGTAAATAATTATAATCGCCAAAACGAAAAGTACGATTTTGAGAAAAATTAATCGAATACTTTTGTACTTGATATTGAAATTATTCATTTTCATTATAATTAATTGAATGCCAGCTGTAAAAATATGAAATCTCAAAGTCATTTCCAAATAATAAGCAATTATATTTTATTTATATTCAAATTATTGAAAGAAAATATCTGCTTTTTGTCATGTACTAATATTATTTACTAATTTTGGCGATAATTTCTCACAACAAAAAACAAAAAATGGATAAAATTCTTGGTATAGGAAATGTTCTTGTCGATATTCTGGCGATATTTAAAGACGATATGATGTTAAAAAAATACGCTTTGCCGAAAGGAAGCATGACGCATGTTGATGAAGATATAACCAACAAAATATTTGATGATATAAAACGTCAAAGCAAATATGAAATCGTTGCGGGCGGTTCGGCAGCAAATACAGTAAACGGACTTGGCAAACTTGGTATACAAACTGCTTTTATAGGAAAAACAGGCAGTGATGAACTTGGTAACTTTTTTATTGCCGATATGGAAAAACACGGAACATTATCGAAGTTAATTGTTACCGATAAAACTACCGGAAACTGTAAGGTACTGATAACTCCCGATGGCGAACGTACAATGTGTACATACCTCGGCGCTGCTATTGACCTGTGCGAAAAAGATCTTTGCGACAAGCAGTTTAAAGGTTACGATTATTTACATATTGAAGGATATTTGATGCAAAATCATTCATTGATGAAACGCGCTCTTGAGTTGGCAAAACAGCATAGAATAACCGTTTCGCTTGATATGTCAAGTTTTAATGTAGTTGCCGAAAATAGAAAATTTCTGAACGAAATATTATACAAATATGTTGATATTATATTTGCTAACGAGGAAGAAGCCAGAGTTTTCACAGGCAGAAAGCCGCAGGAAGCATTGGGAATACTTGCCGGAATATGTAAGATAGCGATAGTTAAAATAGGTGCAGCAGGCTCGTATGTGAAGCAAGGCAACGAGTTGTACAAAATACGACCCGTATCGGCAAAAGCAATAGATGCAACAGGCGCAGGCGATTTGTATGCTTCGGGATTTTTGTACGGAATGGCAAAGAAACTTCCTGTGGAAATTTGCGGTGAAATAGGTTCATTATGCGCAGGCAATATTGTGGAAGTTGTAGGCACGAAACTTAATGACGAAAGATGGAATAATATCAAACGAAGTTTGAATTATTGAATTATAAATCAGGTATTGTTAATTTAGTATATATTTCATATTTTTGCATTTTCAAATTCAGAACAAAAAAAATAGCGAGATGAATTGTCCTAAATGTAACAAGGAAGAACATGTAAAAGCCGGCTTTGTCAAAGGTCGCCAACGGTACAGGTGTAAATCCTGCGGCTATCATTACAGCGTAGAGAAAAAATCGGATGTCAAATCGAAAGCAATCCGCCGAATGGCATTAGAGATGTATCTGGAAGGCTTAGCTTCAGGGCTATCGGTCGTCTTTTAAGAATAAGTTTCGGCACGGTTTATCAATGGGTAAAAAGGTGGGGAGAAGAAGTAGAGTTACTGGTAAGGGAAGATATTGTAAGCATAGTTGAATTAGACGAAATCCACAGTTATATAATGAGAAAAAAAACTGCTGTTGGACATGGATTGCTGTTGATAGATTTAGAAAACGGTTTGTCGTTTTTGTCTGCGGCGACCGCTCAACAGCCACAGGGTTAAAGTTATGGGAGAAGATAAAAAATCTGCCTTTCAATACATTTTATTCAGATCATTGGAAAAGCTACAATGAATTTGTTCCTGAAAACAAATTAGTACAGACAAAGGCTAAAACATTTACAGTAGAGGGATATAACAGCAGAATACGACATTATTTAGCTCGTTTTAAGAGAAAGACAAAATGTTACAGCAATACGAAACACATGATGGAAATATCTCTGAAATTGTTGTTTCTGAAACTTAACGGAGAAGTATATATGCTAAATTAACAATACCTCATTTATATTTCCCTATTCGTTAACTGCCTGTTTTAATCCAAGCCATTCGACAAATTCACATCCGGGTTTTAATATCATTCCCGTTTCTCTGCCTATTGTGTCGGTTTCGCCGTTCCATTCAAGCCTCTTGATTTTTGCAGGAATAACACGTATTTTTGTAGGTTTTGGCGTTGCTTTGATAATTTCCCTTATGTGTTTATAATCAAGACAAATTTCGTCTATTTTCTTAACTGTCTGAACGCGTGTAGAAGCCGGAATTCCGACCTCGCTCAACGGAATATTAAGAAAATCGCGTTTCTTTATGTGGTAATAGCTGGTACGCTTTGCTCTTTCCCTTCCAACGCTCGCAGCCCGAGTATATTTGCGTGCCGCATTACGGACACCTTACCGCGACCTAAACGCTTAGCTACTACTGCCGATACTAATTCTTTCGGATAAAATTCTCGCAGTATAGCGTCTTCCCTTTCTGTCCACAGGTGGTATTTCATTTCTTTATAACTTTATAAACTTTCTAACTTTCAACTGTTATATATATTTCCTCTCCCAAATCCACTGCCATACGCAATTTACCGTACGGCTGTTAAGGAAGAAAGTAATCAATACACATTTCTATCGAAGTAAGGAACTTTTCAGGAAAGCAATTTTGTCTTTTTTTGAACATATCGTCGATTACAGGACGGAATTATCCTCTCTGCTTACGCTTAATTTCCGCCTCACTAATTCGCATTCTATTTCTTTTTGAGTAAACCTTACAATTTCTGTACTTATAATAATGGCAATGATAAATGTCATAGGTAAAATTACAAAGACTGTACTTGCTTTATAATAAAGTCAATAAACGAAGACTAATCCACATTCCTTACCATCTACATTAAACAGGCTTAAGTATATGATAAAGGGAAGATTGTTTAATATTCCGGAAGTTGATCAATTTTTTTTAACGGAAAATTTGCCTTTTTTTCTTGGATTATTAGACATCTTCGAGAAATAATTTATATCTTTGCAATATTGTTGTATAAAGATATAGAAAAACTCAAATACTATGGATTATAACCTATAGGTTGGGATTGCGAATGAAATTCGATAATTTCGGCTAAAGCCGATTGGAAAAATAAAATTCTTTAAAACTATTCCGAAATGAAATTCTCATCTCCGTTGGGTATCTTTTTGTGGCGGTTCAGGTAGTTGGACAGTATTTCTTCCGTAATGTTGCCTACACTCCAGCAACCATAACCAATCCCCAAAAAATGACCCACAATAACGGTGATGAAGATCAGGATATTCTTGCATCAATAAGCGGGAACTGCACCCATTTATACGCTTTACTATTTCGCTTATATTCCGTCAGGGACGAATAACTTATATGCAAATGGATATGATCTTTACTTACTATTCCTTTTATTATTTGAATATCTAACGAATTACAAATGATTTCCAAAAGGTCTATTCAACCGTCAGCCCATCGTAAGCGGCATAAACATTTGCAGGTAATTCCCTTTCGAGCGTCGAATACAAATCAAGCTGATGTGAAATATGCGTAAGATATGCACGTTTCGGATGTAGCTTTTCAATAGTTTCAAGCGTTTCGGAAAGGCAAAAATGCGATAAGTGAGGCTCACGCCGCAAGGCATCAATCACAAGAATATCTGCATTGTACATTTTTTTTAATTCATCCGGCGGAATATAATTTGTGTCGGTTATGTAGCATAAATTATGTATCCTGAAGCCCAATACGGGAAGATTATAATGAAATGCTCTGACCGGCGTAATGTCAATATCTGCAATTCTAAACATATTTTCGTCGATTGTATGAAATTCAAATTCGGGAACACCCGGATATTTAATTATATCAAAAGCATAGTAGAATATTTTGCGTAAAGCAGCCTGCACGCGCATTTCGGCATATATGTCAACAGCTTTTTGATTGATGTAATTCAATGCGCGAACATCGTCCAAACCGCCCACGTGGTCGATATGTTCATGAGTAATGAGAATTGCATCCAGACCGGTAATGTTTGCATTCAGCATTTGTTGACGAAAATCGGGACCTGCATCAATCAAAATTTTTTTATTGTCTGTTTCAATCAATACCGACGATCGCAAACGTTTGTCGCGTTTGTCAGTCGATTTGCAAACATTGCAGCTACAGCCAATCATTGGCGTTCCTTGAGATGTTCCTGTTCCTAAAAATGTTATTTTCATACAAAAAATATCGAATTGCGTCTTTGCTCAATTTTATTTATTAAATTTACAATGTATTTAATTCATTGAACATGCAAATATATTAATTTTCCTCTTATTTATAGATTTAAGTATTAAAAATGGTTAAAAATGCAAAAGCGATGCATCATTTTGCCTTATATTTGCATCTATATATAAGCAGACAAATAATTGTTTCACGCATAAAAATATTTTAGAGATGAAAAAGAAGATTTTTTTAGGATTTGATGATTTTTTCGGTTCGGGAAGGAGGAAGAAGAAATTTCCCTTTTTGGTTGATATGACCGTTGTAATGTGGCGAAATATTTCGCGTACTATTGTTTCATTTACCGAAATGACGGTTGGCTCTACGCTTAATTCGCTTATTCGTTTTGAGATTTCGCATCCATATTCAAAAGAAACACAGCGCCGCAAGGATGAATTTCCGTTTGCCGTTGACATGCAGGATATATGGCAAAAGATTATGAAATCGATGAACAATATGAAAGTATTGCCGAAATTACCTAAAAATCAATTGTCAACTGGCGATTCGAAGGCTTAGTATTTGCATTTGAAATTGTGAGTCCCATCAATCGTATGCTGGTTCGTTCGGTTTTAATATGCGAAAGCATTTCTTTTGCGTTATTCAGGATCGAATGAAAGTCAACAATATAATCATCAAAAGTTTTACTGCGCGAAATTTGCTCAAAATTGTGAAATTTTATTTTCAATGTTAATGTTTTGCCTTTGAAGTTCGATTCTTTTAATCGTTCATCAAGTTCCTTTGCGATGTGGTAAAGTTCGGTTATACGTTCAAACTGCGTTGTAATATTTTTCAAAAATGTACGTTCTGTTCCTACTGATTTTCGTTCGTAATCAGGCGTAACTGCGCGTTCGTCTATTCCTCTGCATATACTGTAATAAAATTCGCCCGCTTTGCCGAATAATCGTTTAAGCGTAGGCAACGACAGTTTTTTCAAGTCAAAACCCGTATGAATCCCGAACTTATGCATCTTTTCGGATGTTGATTTTCCTATTCCATAGAATTTTTCGACAGGAAGCTTTTCCAGTATTTTTTCTGTTTCGGATGGAAGAATAACGGTGAGTCCATCGGGTTTGTTCATATCCGAAGCAAGCTTTGCCAGAAACATGTTGTACGAAACGCCCGCTGAAGCAGTAAGGCGAGTAGCTTCAAAGATATGTTCACGTATTTCCTTTGCTATAAGCGTAGCCGATTTTATTCCTTTAAGATTTGATGTAACATCGAGAAAAGCTTCATCTATGGAAAGCGGCTCAATAAGGTCGGTATATTCGCTAAATATTGATTTTATTTGATTTGAAATTCTTTTGTATTCTGCAAAATCGGAGTGTACAAATATCAAATCGGGACAAAGTCGCTTTGCTATTACGCTCGACATTGCAGAATGTACGCCGAATTTACGCGCTTCGTAGCTTGCTGCCGATACTACTCCTCTTTCCAGTTCGCTACCGACAGCAACAGGCTTGCCGCGCAATTCCGGATTGTTTCGCTGCTCAATAGAAGCAAAGAAAGCATCCATATCAATATGAATTATTTTGCGCATATATCAGATATAAACTCCAAAGATAAAAAAAACTAATGACTATTCAATTCCGCATTCAGACTGATTATGTACAAAATGTACATGCGCAAACCAAAGCATATAACATCTTGATTATGGAAAGAAATATAGTGAATGACAACAAATTGGTAACAAAAAACAGTATAACAAACAGGAGTAATTCTATTTTGAAAAATTACTCCTGCAAAAATATCATGGAAAAACTTTTATCTTCTGCTGTTGCGGCGATTATTATTTCGCTTGTCATTATTACGGCTGTTTCGTGGGCGTTCCTGTCGTTCGGGTTCTGTCCAATTTTCGGGTTTTTCAAGCAAAGCGCGTCTCGAAAGCCTCATTTTTCCTGTTTTTTCATCGATATCCAAAAGTTTTACTTCTATCACATCGCCTTCTTTTATGCCTGTTGCTTCCATACTGCCGAATCGCTTGTAATCAATTTCGGATATATGTAACAGTCCGTCTTTATTAGGAAGAATTTCAACGAACGCGCCAAATTCCAAAATGCTCTTTACAGTTCCTTGATAAACAGTGCCAACTTCAGGAACAGTAACAATATCCTTTATTTTTTTGATAGCCAATTCCATTCCTTCCTTATCATTACAGAAAATATCAACCAGTCCCTTGTCGCCTTCTTCGGTAATGGTGATTGTTGAACCTGTAAGCTTTTGAATTTCCTGAATAACTTTTCCTCCCGGTCCAATCACAGCTCCGATAAAATCCTTATCGATAATAAGCTGTTCGATACGTGGAACATGAGGTTTATAATCGGCTCGCGGCTCGCTGATGGTTTCCTGTATTTTTCCCAAAATGTGTAAACGTCCCTGTCGCGCCTGTTCGAGAGCCTGTGCAAGAACTTCGTAGGGAAGTCCATCAACTTTAATGTCCATTTGAGTTGCCGTAATTCCATCTTTCGTTCCTGTAACTTTAAAGTCCATATCGCCGAGATGATCTTCATCGCCGAGAATGTCGGAAAGCACGGCAAATTTATTGTTTTTTGTATCTGTAATCAAACCCATTGCAATACCTGATACGGGTTTTGCAAGTTTTACGCCTGCATCCATCAAAGCAAGCGTACCTGCGCAAACGGTTGCCATTGACGACGAACCGTTTGATTCCAAAATATCCGAAACTATGCGAACAGCATAAGGATTGTTTTGCCCTGTGGGAACTAATGTTTTAAGAGCGCGAAATGCAAGATTTCCATGTCCTACTTCGCGCCTTGATGTTCCGCGCGAGGCTCTTGCTTCGCCTGTCGAAAACGGTGGAAAATTATAATGCAGCACAAATTGCTGTGATCTCTGTATCAATACTTCGTCAAGTTCTTTCTCATCTAATTTTGTTCCAAGGGTAACGGTTGTAAGCGACTGGGTTTCTCCGCGTGTGAAAATTGCCGAGCCGTGCGCAGACGGAAGATAATCAACTTCGCACCATATAGGGCGAATTTCGGTTGTTTTACGCCCATCGAGACGAATACCTTCGTCGAGAATCATGTTACGCATTGCCTGTTTTTCGACATCATGATAATAGCGTTCTATCATCGATTTTTTTTCATCCAATTCTTCTTCGGGAATTGTTGCAATAAACTCATCTTTCAATGCAGCGAAAGCTTCGGTGCGTTCGTGCTTGCCTGTTCCGCTTTTTGCAATTGCATAGCATTTTTCATAGCAAAATTTGCAAACGGCATCTTTTAATTCTTCGTCGTTTGTTTCGTGGCAATATTCGCGTTTAACGGTTTTACCGACTTCTTCCATAAGTTCCATTTGAACTTTGCAATGCTTTTTTATTTCCCTGTGCGCTATTTTTATGGCTTCGAGCATTTCGGCTTCCGATACTTCTTTCATTTCTCCTTCAACCATCAAAATATTGTCGAATGTTGCCGCAACCATAATGTCAATATCAGCATTTTCGTTTTGTGCAAATGCAGGATTAATAATCCAGTTTCCATCTGCTCGTGCAACCCTGACTTCGGAAATAGGTCCGCCAAAAGGAATATCTGAAACAGCTAAAGCAGCTGAAGCTGCAAGCCCTGCAAGCGCATCCGGCATATCTACTCCATCTGCTGAAATAAGATTAATTGTTACATACACTTCGGCATGAAAATTATCAGGAAATAATGGACGTAAAGCCCTGTCAACCAAACGCGATATAAGGATTTCGTAATCTGAAGCGCGTCCTTCGCGTTTCATAAATCCTCCGGGAAAACGCCCTGCCGAAGCAAATTTTTCTTTATATTCAACCTGTAACGGCATAAAATCCACATCTTCCTTTGCATCTTTGGCGCACGTTACTGCCGCCAAGAGCATGGTCTTTCCGAGTTTTACAACTACAGAACCATCTGCCTGCTTTGCTAATTTACCGGTTTCAATTTCAATTACGCGATCATCATCAAGCGTAATAGTTTTTTTTATAATATTCATTAGATTTTTATTTATATCTTACCTCAACGGGTTTATTATTTTTTGTGTTAAGCCAACTGCCAATGTTAATAATTTCAGGTTTTTATTTCAATGATTTTGCAAACAGTAAACTGTAAAGAGAGGCAACCATGCCTCTCTTTCACTTTTACTTTCTAAGGTTAAGAGCCTTAATAATATTTCTATATCTCGTAATATCAACCGACTTCAGATAATTTAACATCTTACGTCTTTTACCAACCAGGCGAAGAAGCGAACGTTCCGTGTTGTGGTCTTTTTTGTTCTGCTTCAAATGCTCGGTCAAGTGGCTGATACGGTAGGAAAATAGGGCTATTTGGCTCTCTGCCGAACCTGTGTCCATATTAGACTGTCCGTACTTTTCAAAAATTTCTTTTTTTTGTTCTGCGTTTAAATAATTCATAAAACAATTTTGTTAACAATTTATTTTTCTTAAAATGAGCGGCAAAGATAATAAAAAAAAATGATATTAATAATAATAAAATGAAAATTATTTAATGCGGTTTATTCGGTGTAATGGTCAAACACAATGCTAAAGCATATCTAAATGACTAAAAATGTTATCTTTGCATTGCTTTTTAAAGTTATGAATAAAAAATTTATTTTGATATTGTTTAGAGTCAATATTTTTATAATCTTAAATTTAATTTACGAAGTGGACGCTATTGACTATTTAGTGAAGCCGGTTTCCCTGCCCTATTTCCAGCGTGCAGTACTCCCTTTACTTCGACGGTGCAACGCCAAACGTTTCCTTGTAAACCCTGGAAAAATGCGACAGGTTTTTGAACCCGACTTCAAAACAGACCTCCGATACCTTCCTGTTCTCATTTTTGATTTTCGATTGAGCCACTTCGAGACGCTTTTGTATCAGCCATTTTTGCGGAGACAGGTTGCTTATCTTCTTGAAATCGCGCTTGAAAGCAGCAAGGCTTCTGCCGGTAAAGTTTGCCATGTCTGCCGGCGAAAGGTCGTACATGTAGTTTTCGTTGAGATAGTCGAGAATGTCTATTTTCCACGGCTCGGAAAAGTCGAACAGGGCGGAATAGAAATTCCTGTCCGTATTGAGCAGGCAATAGACGCCTTCGGCCATTTTGAGCTTTATCAGTTCTTCCGTAGGCGATACCGGCGAATCGAAGTAGGGCGTCATCGACTCAAAAAGGCTGACGATGTCGGGGCGTCGGGCGGGAAGTTTATAGAAACTGAACTTATGACGCCGGGCGTCGGTTGGCAGTTTGCTTTTGTCTAAAGTCTTGTGGTAAAACTCGCGCAGGAACTGACGGGTGAAACTCAAGCTGATTGACTTGTACTGTTCGTCTCCCTTGGGGCGTTTTACCATGTTTACCCGGTTGTCCTTGCGGATAAACGCACATTCGCCTTTGCCGACAATCGTGGTATTGTCCTGTTCGGTTATGTCTATCGCGCCCGAAAGGACATAGATAAGACGATGTGTTGTTGCCATGTTGACTTTCTTGCAGCCATTGTCGGAAAAACACGACAGGAAAACGTTTGAGTAATTAATGGTTTTTATTCCGTTCATAATGAATTATTTTTTTTGCAAAGGTAGCCTTTTGTATCAAATAAACACATAATCACTCAAAGACTGCCGCCGCGCGTTTCAATTCCCGCATAATGCCGATGTGCTGGGGACAGA
>JAIRZQ010000035.1 GCA_031267135.1 Prevotellaceae bacterium | reverse complement strand
GCAAAATTACAACAAAAAAATAAAGCAAAAAACAGGCAAATAAAAATCGAGCCTCACTTTTGTCCACTTGAACGAAATGAACAAAAATTAACCTCACTTTTGTCCATTAGGCCAAAAATGTTGCTTGATAAAAAGACTGAAATACTTGACAAGCAGATGAATAATGCGTTTACTGTAGAAAATTATACGGTAGATTGTAAAGTTATACTGGTTAATGAGGGTACTACAGTTGGCATGTTTACATTTAATTATTGCAATTGCAGTGAAGCGCCATGCGCTATAGAAGTAAGAGCGTATCGATATGGCAGTAAAAAATATTGGATAAATCCTGAGTCAGATGAAAGTATAGTACGAACGGAAGGTGAAACCCAGTGGTATTCAAGAGTAAATTTTGTGGCAAAATTAAATGATATAAGTGAAATTCTCTCTCGCGATTTGGTAAAAATTTTACAGGGAAAGTAACATACATGTATTATGAAATTATTTAATTCTCCGTTCGGCGTAGGTTCTGCCCAATATCATCAAGTTAAGCGTTACATGCTCGTCATTGCGAACCCGAAGGGTGAAGCAATCTGGAATATTCGCTGTATCCGGATTGCTTCGCTTCGCTCGCAATGACGAAAAAACAATTAAACAAACGGCGAAACCCGAAAAGCCGGAACAGAGTAGGGGAATAATAAAAAATCAAGTAAAAATGAAAAAAAAATATTTATACTCGCAGCAATTTGCCTGCTGGCAAATGCTGTTTATGCCCAAGAGCCTGTTGAAACAGTGCTGCTGAACATGCACAATGAACGCAACGGTAAGACCTTTCTGGACTCGTGGATATATCTCGACGCTCAAAATAACTTTACAGGAGCGTCGTTTATTTCCATATCAGAAACGGACAACGTAACTGTTGTCCCTGCTACCGGATGGACAAACAAAATGGCTGCCGAGCCGGGCACGATATTTATCGCCTATCTCAAAGGCGTTTTTTATCAAATTTATGTGGAAGACTACATTATCCACAGCAGCGAAACGGAAAGGACAAGGGGCGACTGGTTCAGCTACGCCACCACCATCGAGCGCAATACCCAAACGCTTGGCGTGCGGATAAGCTACCGGCAACTGACGAACGCCAAAATAGAGAGCAACACTGCCGCAAACAGCCAAAATCCGCGCATTTTCGTAGGATTCGGGGATAATAATGTTTTCATCAACAAGCTGAAAACAAAACTCACGCAGCGGGGTTGCATGATTATCATTAACGCCCCGCAAAGCGATTTCCAGTTGTATTTGAAGGCAACGGAGCGGCAATTCAACAGCGACCGCACTTTTGTGTACTGCTATGTTGATGTAACGCTCGAACTCCTTAATACTTCTACAGGCGAGACCGTATATGCAGATGACTTTTCGCAAAAAGGCGTTTCCACTTCGCGCGACCGCGCCGTGCGCGCCGCCATTGACGATGCCACCGATGCAATCGGCGAAAAAATCATGCCCTTAATCATTAAAAATAAAGAACAATGAAACGAATATTTACACTCACGCTTGCCGTAATGTGCCTTGCAGCGGCAGCGTTTGCACAGGATAAAAAGACAGTTGCCGTATATGTAACCGGCAATTGCAGCGACAACATTAAAAAGGTAATGAGTTCAAGGATAATCGCGCAAATAGTGCGCAGCAGGGATTATGCCGCCGTAGAGCGCACGCTGGAGTTCGACCAGGCGCTACGCCGCGAGCAAAGTTATCAGGTATCCGGAAACGTGGACGACGGACAGGTTATAAAACTCGGCAAGCAGTTCTGCGCAGGCTTGGTATGCGTAGCAGACGCCAGCCAACGGAAAAATAATTATGGCAATTATGAATACCTTTTTACAGCGCGTTTAATAAATATAGAAACAGGATTGGTAATGTCCTTTTCATTGGATGTAGATGAATGTTCATATCGCAGCAAGTGTAGTGACACCAGAAGCAGGAGCAGCGATTGCGAATTATGTGATTATGATCGCTATTATCATATATCTGATGGATCGGTAGTATCAATAACGGACAGTATAACCATTCGGCTTTTGCGTAACGTAGCTACTACCGCAGGCAAGCAAAAGTTGGCTGTTTATGTAACCGGCTCGAGCAGTGTATTCAAAGCCAAAACCGTCAGTTCGCGACTTACGCAAAATTTCACCAACAGCAGCGCGTATGCCGTGGTGGACAGAGCTTCTGATTTTCGGGTGGAATTAAACCGCCAGCAGTCAGGCAGGGTTGACGACAGTCAAATTGTCCGGCTGGGTCGTCAATTCGGCGTCAATCAGGTTTGCGTAGTGGACGTGCTAAGTTCCGACTACACAGCTGTCCGAATTATAAACGTGGAAACGGGAATAATTGTCGCAACGGTGGAAGCGATGGATTGGAATATCGGAGCTGTTGACGGAATTACCACTGAATTATTATTGGGAATATCATGCATAGGAAAAGACAGGCAAATCCCGGGTAATTATGCGAAATGTTGCGAAGGATAAACTGAAGTAGACGGTGTTTGCAGAGATTTAAGCGGCGACATATACTGGTTGCCTGCAAGCACGTGCCCAAGCAGGTATCTGACAAGACTGATGGATGCGGTGGCATGGGATACACAGGCTAAGTGTCCATCCGGTTATTGTATCGCTAACTACAATGAAGTACTGTGTCTGTACCGGCATAACGTCGCCGAATACATCACCGGCGAAACCGAATTATGGACACAAACCGAAAAAGAAATCAGAAATGATCTCAGTACCAAAGACTACTGGTACGACGCTCGCAACTTCTATAGAGCTTCGGACAATTCTCATATGCATTACTACGTGAAAATCTACAAAAAGAAAAAGAATTATAAATACTATACGGGTAAGACTGATGTGAAATTGCGGTATCTTTGCGTGCGCGAGTGATTGTGAAAATAGCCGCAAATAAATGAACAGTGAATAATAAAAAACGCCGAAACAAACTTCATTTTCACCTCATTGTTCAAACAAAACAATCTCAGTAGCAAAAAATATATCACACAAAAAAATAACCTCATTACCTCATTGTATTTATGAATAAGGTAATGAGGTTTAATATTATTATTCGATACGCTCTCTGCTACTGAGGTTGTTTTGTTGTTTTTAAACAAGGGAGAAATAAGATTGCGCTCGTTCGCAATGATAAAATACAGAATACGCCAAATTATATTTTTTTCGTCTTTTCCCTCAACCATTTTTTTTCTTGAGTACTTAAGTGCGGCGCCAGCTTTCTGTAAACAGTTTCGTGATATGTGTTAAGCCATTTCAATTCGTTTACCGTCAATAATTTTTTGCTAATTGTCTTTGTATTGACGGGAGCGAGAGTAATTGTTTCAAATTGCATAAATTCGTCGAAATCAGTTGTATTATATGGCTTGCATAATATCAGGTTTTCAATTCGTATTCCGTATTTGCCTGTTACGTAAATGCCCGGTTCGTTTGATGTAATCATTCCATATTCGAGCGCAACAGGGTTTTCGTTCATTCTGATGCTTTGCGGTCCTTCGTGTACATTAAGAAAATGACCAACGCCGTGTCCTGTGCCGTGCCTGTAATTTTTTCCTGCCGAACACAACGGCTGTCGGGCAAGCATGTCAAGTTGAGCGCCGCGCGTGCCTTTTGGAAACTTTGCCATACTCAATGCTATATTTCCTTTGAGTACAAGAGTATAGTCGTTTTTTTCGACAGCAGACGGTCTGCCAAAATACAGTGTGCGTGTTATGTCTGTTGTTCCGTTCAGATATTGTCCGCCGGAATCGATAAGCAAAAAGCCCTGTTTGCGAATCTCAATATTGCTTTCTGCGGTTGGCTCGTAATGAACTATTGCTCCGTGTTCGGCGTATGCTGCAATAGTTTCAAAACTTTCACCGACAAACAGTTTATTTTTTGCTCTGAATTCATGCAGTTTTGCCGATACATCGAGTTCGGTAATTTTTGTCTTGCCGATATTCCGTTCAAGCCACATAAAAAACTTAACCAGCGCAACTCCATCAGCAACCATAGCTTGGCGAAAGCCTGATATTTCCGTTTCGTTTTTTACTGATTTCAACAGCGATATGACTCCGTTTATATTGGTTTCGATTACAGTTTTCAGACCGTGCTTTTTTAAAATATTATAAATATAAACACTTGTTTTTGAGGGATTTATTATTATGGTTTTTTTATTATTAATATATTTCGGAAATATCGCAAAATCGGTATATTCGTGCAGTATTATTCTGTTTTCCGTTAAGGCTTTTTTGTCTGCATAAGGTATTTTTTTTGTATCAATAAAAAGATGAAGATTTGGGAAATCTATAATTGCATAGGCAACAGCTACAGGATTATAATCGATATCGCTGCCGCGGATATTGAAAAGCCATGCAATTTCGTCAAGCGCTGAAATGATATAAGCCTTATTTTTTATATTGCCAAGAGCGGTTTCGATGTCTTTTAATTTTTCGCTTGTAGTTTTACCGCAGAATTTCATATCCAGTAAGAAGACTTTATTTTCAGGCAGTTTCGGACGGTCTTCCCATATTTCGACAAAAGGGTCGGATAACGGTACGAGTTGCATGGGCGACAACTGTTTTTGCAAATTTTCAAAATCGGCTATTGAAAAAAGTTTTTCATCTATTCCTGTTTTTGCTTGTGCATCAAGGTTATTGTGCAGCCACTCCGTTATGGATTCCGTTTTTTCCAGTCCGATTTTTTTAAGTTCAATTTCGCTTCCTTCGAGTTGACTTTCGGCTTGCAGGAAATAGCGCGAGTCTGTCCATAATGCAGCTTTTTGATTTGTTACGACAATTGTTGCCGCCGAACCTGTGAATCCGCTTATCCATTCGCGACATTTCCAAAAGCCGGCAACATATTCGCTGAAATGCGGATCGTTGCTCGGTATTATAAATGCATCCGTTTTCTCTTTGCGCATATAATTACGCAATTTTTCGATATTGTTCATTTTTTATATGTTTTAATTTTGTTTTTCGCTATTTTTTCTTTCGTTTTGAAGTAATAAAAAATCAATCATAATAAGAAATATAACGAAAAAATCGGCGCTGAAAAAATCAAGTACACTGAATAAAACCGTTATAAAAACGGCAATATAAACATACAGTCCGGCTTTTTCGTTTGCGTTTTGTTTTTTGCTGCGTTTTTTCCAAACAATAATATAATACAAGCTGCGAGTTGCAACATAAGGCGTCAATGCAATATTGAACATATAATCGCTGAGTGATAAACCCGTCAATCGCAAAAATCCCGACAAAATAATGATTGCAGCAGTAAAATAAATTATAGGAATTTCTATTTTTTTCAATAATTGCAGCATGCGCATTGTCAGTTTAAATCTGCATCTTCGAGTATTTTATTAATATTTTCTTCGGTTATATACAATTCCGACCTGCAAAATTTTATAAGATCCACTGCACGTTTTACGTTATTATTGAGCGCCTCAACATCCGGTTCCGAATTTTCCATTTCTATAATTATGGTTTTGAGTTCGTCTATTGCTTTGTTGTATGTAAGTTTTTTACTGTTCATATTTATATTTTTTTGTAAAGATAAATAAAATTAAAATTATTATGCAGGCAGCCGACTTTGCGTGCTTATAAAAAATTTTTAAGCAAAATATCCTGCAACTATTTCACCCTGTCAAGTATCCAGTCCGAAATTTCGTTTAATGCAGTTGGCGAAAAGGTTTGCTTGATAATTGCATATTCTGTAATCATGCCTGTATTGCACTCTTGAAAAAGATGATTTAATCCGTCAAGTTCTTTCACTGTAAAATCGCTGTTTTCGCCCTTTGCGAGAGCTGTTTTTATTGCATCCAGATTTATTTGCGATGGAACTTGCAAGTCCTTACTTCCATTCAAAGCCAGTACGTGACATTTTACCCGTTCCAAAGCAGGCGCAGGATCGTAGCGCAAGAAGTATGTTATCCACGGACTGTTTATTTCTTTGATCATTCCGGCGATAAGTTCTTCATCGGTTTTACCATTTTTTAATACAGCCGGAATTTCAAGCAGATACTGTTTAACTGTTTCCGTTACTTTTTCTTCAAGTTCTTTTTTGTCGTCGATGCTGCATACCATTTCGTACAGTTGTTTATTCAGGGCGCTCGACTGTTCGACTACGCTGTCGCTTGCTCCCATTGATTTTGCAATAAGGGCATTTTGCAAAAGCAGTAAATCCTTGCCTTGAATACCCGGACCTGCAAGCATAACGATGAATGCAACATCATTCGATTTTGCCGCAAGCATCGGTGCAATGATTCCGCCTTCGCTGTGTCCTATCAGTCCGATTTTTGTTTTGTCGATATCGTTGCGCGATAAAAGATACTTTACTGCCGCTTCGGCATCATCAGCAAAATTTTCGGTAGTAGCATCCGGATTGTATCCTTCCGATTCGCCGAAGCCTCTGTCGTCGAATCGCAAAACGGCAATGCCATTGCGCGTGAGATGGTCTGCTAAAACGAGAAACGGTTTATGTCCCATTATTTCTTCATTTCGGTTTTGCGCTCCGCTTCCCGAAATAAGCACTACGGCAGGGAAAACGCCTTCGCCCGAAGGCATGGTTAGCGTTCCCGCAAGGGTAAAGTCTTCTTTTTCATTAGCAAATGTAACATCTTCCGAATAATATGTTTCAGGTTTGATTTCTTTTTCCTGATAGCCGAATTCAAGTTCTGCCTGTTCCTTTTTACTGCTTTTGCACGCAAATAAACTTGCCGCCATCAAAACGAATAATATCTTTTTCATATCTATAATAATTAAAAATTTATGATGCAAAATTAATATTATTTTATATATTTTTCAAAATCAACTGCCCGATAAATATTATAATAATAGCTGAAACGCACCATCGAATGAAATTTCCGCCGAAGCGTACAGTGGCTTTTGTTCCTGCTATTGCGCCCAGTACATTGCCTGCGCTGTAAATCAAACCCACTTCCCAGTTGACTTGTCCGTGAACGGCAAAAACCATTAATGCCACAGGCGTATATAGCATCACGGCAAACTGCTTTACGGCATTGGCTTCTACGATATTCATGCCTACAAGCATTACCGATGCAAAAATCAGTAAAATACCGACTCCAATATGAGTAAATCCGCCATAAAATCCTATAACGAAAAACACAATCCATTTTACTTTCGTAAACTGTTCGCGTCTTTTTTGAGGTTGACCGTTGATAAACATTTTTGCATCATAAAACATGAAAAAAATCATGACAGTCAAAAATACGGCAAGTATAATTTCAAAAATATGCTGATTTATCAATGCTGCAAATTCAGCGCCAAATATAGAGCCAAACATGACGGGAATACCTACTTTGAACGCTTCGCGAAAATCAATAAATCCCTTTTTCTTAAACATTACTGTTGACGTTGTGAATTGCAATAAAACTCCGATTCGGCTTGTTGCATTTGCAACGCTTACCGGCATTCCCATTGCCATAAAAAGCATGTAAGTGATTGCTGTTGCGCTGCCTGCAACAGTATTTACAAATCCAACAATAAATCCGACAACTGTAAGTATTGCAAGCATTAGCAACGAAAAAATATCGGCGTTTTCGAGATATGTATTTATATTTTCGAATATCATACAATTAGAGTTTCATTTTTTCACAAATTTACATGAAATAATTTTAATGTGTTGCCTATAAATAAAAAAGCAGCGGCATTTATTGTGCAACTGCTTCAATCTTGCTCCCCCTCAAGGACTTGAACCTTGGACCCCATGATTAACAGTCATGTGCTCTAACCAACTGAGCTAAGGAGGAATTTTTAACCGTTTTCTATCGAAACGGACTGCAAAAGTATATAAATAATTTAAATCTGCAAAAAAATCGGTTTCAATTTTTTTAAATATAATAATTATGCAAGTTCAGGTATCAAATGCAACTGCTTTATAAAGCCTGCTTACCTCTTCATTAAAATTATTAAAGCCTTGTTTTTTAGGGATGTACTGCTTACAAATCCATTCTTACATTCGTTCAGATTTCTTTTCGTATTGCACACATGTATCTTTTCCGGTACATCCAGCCTGCAACATCCGTGCAATTGTGTACCTTTGTTTTTGAGCTAAATGTTTTTCAACTGCATTTTACTAATTTAACTTGCGAACGCATTATTATTTATTTTTTGTGCCTGATCTTAATTTTTTTCATACCTTTACAAAAATTATTAATACCGTAAAACGCGAAAAGTATTGTTGTTTTTTGCAAACAGGCTGATGATTATCAAATTAATAATATACAAAATACTAATTACAAACTAACAGTTACAGACATGAAAAAAATATCTTTATCATTTGTTTTGTTGTTTCTTGCTGCAACGATTCAAGCGCAGGACATCAACTTATTGCCTCCTGAAAAGACAGGCGGTAAACCTTTTTTTGAAACAGTGAGCGAGCGCCGTTCCGAACGAGCGTTCGTTAAGCGTGAAATGCCATTGCAAACCTTATCCAATTTGCTTTGGGTAGCCAATGGATTCAATCGACCCGACAAGCGTACAGCTCCGACCGGCATGAACAAGCAGGAAATGGAACTGTATGTGGTGTGCGATACGGGAGTTTATTTTTATGACGCGCAACAGCATTTGTTGAAATTTATTGCGCATGGCGACTTTAAGGCAGCGCTGGGACAGCCGCAGATAAACAGCGCTGCGGCAGTATCGGTGGTTATGGTTGCCGATTCGGACAAGTCATCAATCGAAAATGCAAGAATATCCACAGGTTATATTTCGCAAAACATTTACCTGTTTGCAGCATCCGAAGATTTGGGAACCGTAGCTCGAGGCTCGTTTAATCGGGACGAACTTTCAAAAGCACTGCAGCTTAAAGGCAATCAAACTGTAATGCTGGTTCAGCCTGTCGGATATTTGAAATAAGGCTGAAAGCGAATGTATATGAAAATATTGGCAAACCGGTAAAAGATTTGCCAATATTTTTGTTGTGTATCAATCTGATGTTCCGGCAAAGATTTTACCGTTAACTGTGTGCAGTTACGTGTTTGCCCGTGTTATGAAAAATTGCGAGTTAAATCGTAATATGTAAATTTTTACTAATTTAGCGGCGTAAAATTAAAAACAATGAACGAAAATTTAATACCCGATATTATTTGTGAATTGCTGAATAGAAACAAAAAAGTTGTAATTGCAGGACTTGGATGTTTTGAAATCACTCATCAGTCGGCATCATACGATGCTGAAGCTAAAACTTTGTATCCGCCGATAAATTTTCTGTATTTTAAGAATTTTGACGCCGGGCAGGATGACATTCTTGTTAAGCATATTGCAAAACGACTGGATATTTCCGAAGATAATGCATTGGAAAAAACCTTGTTGTGGACGGATGAAATATGTATTCGCCTTGCCGAGTTTCAATCTGCCGCTTTTGGGAAAACGGGCGAATTTTTTATTGACAGTGAAGGTAAAATATCATTCAGGTTTTCCGATAAAACGAATATTCTTAAAGATAGTTACGGGCTTACGGAAATATATTTGCAATAATAAAATTATGAACAGTTTTGGACGAATATTCAGAATAAGCATATTTGGCGAATCGCACGGGACACATATCGGCGTTTGTATTGATGGATGTCGACACGGAATTGAACTTAACGAAAATGACTTTGCGGATGATATACAGCGGCGAAAAAGCGGAAAACGGGGAACAAGTTTGCGAATAGAACAGGATATGCCCGAAATCACAAGCGGAGTTTTCAATGGTTTTACAACAGGTTCGCCGATTACGATTTTATTTAAAAACGAAAATATGCAGTCTGAAAATTATTTACAATGCAAAAATCAACCACGACCGGGTCATGCCGATTTCGTTGCAATGAAAAAATTTGACGGATTTAATGACTGTCGAGGCGGCGGACATTTTTCGGGAAGGCTCACGCTACCTTTGGTTGCGGCAGGCGTTGTTGCAAAAAAAAATATACCCGACATCAATATGACTTCAAAAATAATTGAAATAGGAGGCAAAACCGATGCTGCCGCAGTTGTTGAAAAAGCGATACGTGACGGTGATTCTGTCGGGGGAATAATAGAATGTACGGCAAAAAATATTCCTGCGGGTTTGGGCGAACCTTTTTTTGATTCCGTTGAATCTCAAATATCTCACCTTGCATTTTCAATTCCTGCCGTGAAGGGAATAGAATTTGGCGCAGGATTTTCGGCGGCACGCATGTCGGGCAGCGAATATAACGATATGATAACAGACGAACACGGGAAAACGGCAACAAACAACAGCGGCGGCATTGCAGGAGGAATTACAAACGGCAACGATTTGACGTTTCGCATAGCCGTAAAACCGGCATCGAGCATTGCAAAAAAACAGCAAACTTTCGATTTTGAAAATAAAAAAATATCAGATTTAAAAATACGCGGCAGACACGATGCCTGCATCGCTTTACGCATGCCTGTAATTGTAGAAGCGATTACGGCTATAGTTCTTGCCGATTTTATCATGCTTAAAAAATGAATTTGAACAAAGAAAATATTTTAGCTTTACTTGAAGAAATCATACATCCCGAATTTGAAAAAAATATCGTGGAACTTGGAATGATTGAAAATATTGATGTTTCGGATAATGAAATATCTTTTTCCATTTTGCCGAAACGGAAGCAAGACCCGTTTGCTGCATCAATTAAAAAGAAATGCGAGCAGTTGCTGTCCGAAAAATTTTCATCGGCAACAGTCAAAATAACCGAGCACAGCAAGCAGCAAAATACGGCAAATCACGAGCAAATGCGGATGAATTATGCTTTGCAAAATGTGAAACATATTGTTGCAGTTATGTCGGGAAAAGGAGGAGTGGGAAAATCCACAATATCGTCAAATTTAGCGGTAACACTTGCAAACAGAGGATTTAAAACAGGTTTGATAGATGCCGACATTTACGGTCCGTCGATTCCGCAAATGTTTGGAGTTCAAAATTCACAGCCGATGATGGTAAAAGTTGATGATATTGAATTGATCGAACCTGTTGAGAGTTGCGGTGTAAAGTTAATTTCGATAAGTTTTTTCATAAATAACACCGAAGCGCTTATTTGGCGAGCGCCAATGGCAACAAGCGCATTACGGCAGCTTGCCGGAGGAACGTATTGGGGCGAACTCGACTTTTTACTGATTGATTTCCCGCCCGGCACCGGAGATATTCATATTACAATGACCCAGGAATTGAATCTTGACGGAGTTATTATTGTTACAACGCCTCAGCCGGTTGCTCTTGCCGATGCAATACGCGGAATAAACATGTTCGGACATGAAAAAATCAATGTTCCAATATTGGGTCTGGTCGAAAATATGGCATGGTTTACGCCTGACGAACTGCCTGCAAATCGTTATTATATTTTCGGAATGAACGGAGGGAAAAATCTTGCTGCCGAAAAACAAATCCCGCTTTTAGCAGAAATTCCAATAGTTCAGTCGATAAGGCAGGGAGGCGATGACGGAATACCTGCTGTTTGCACAAATGATATTCAGGCAAAAATTTTTGACGAACTTGCGGATAATTTCTTAAAACAGATAAAATAATTCGCGTTTCTGAAAAAAATATTACCTTTGCCGTTAAGAAATGCCCTTTTAGCTCAGTGGTAGAGCAGCTCATTCGTAATGAGCAGGTCGTCGGTTCAAGTCCGATGAAGGGCTCGAACAGAAACAGCAGCTTGTTTTCGAAATTGCTGTTTCTGTTTTTATTTTAAGCGAAATAGCGTCTTGTTACGGAGTAAATACGGTAAACAAAATGCATTAAACATCTTCGGTAAATACTTTGTCGGCATATAAAATCTATAAAGATAAATATCCTAGCGAAATTTATATTGATAAATGTAATATGAAAAATGATTGAAATCATAAATTTTTCATGTACATTTGTATAAAAAAATAAAAATGAAGATAGGATTTGCTGCCGACCACGCAGGTTATAAATTGAAAGCATTTTTGATAGATTCAGTGAAAAACGAAGGAAATAAAATTACAGACTTCGGAACAGATTCGATAGAAAGCGTTGATTATCCCGATTTTGCGCATCCGTTAGCTCGTGCAGTCGAAAGCGGCGAGGTTGATTGCGGAATAGCAATATGCGGCACGGGAAATGGAATAAACATTACTTTGAACAAACATCAAAAAATACGAGCGGCACTTTGCTGGAACTGCGAAATAGCCGCTCTTGCACGCAAACACAACAACGCAAATGTGTGTTCGCTTCCTGCACGGTTTATTTCGGACAACGAAGCTGCAAAAATTGTTGAAACATTTTTAAAAACCGATTTTGAAGGCGAACGCCACCAGCTCAGAGTAGATAAAATACCATGCATAATATAAGGTAAAAAATTCACTTTATTTGCAAATTTGTATGATTTTATTGTAATTTTACGCAAAAACAAGGAAATTCCATTGATTTAATGAACATATTTGAGGAAAAACTGCAGGATGGCTTGATTTTTACGATTGACAAGCCTTACAAATGGACATCATCGGATGTTATACGAAAAGTACGAAGCGTTTTACGTTATCAGCATAACATAAAAAAAATAAAGGCAGGACATGCCGGAACTCTCGATCCGCTTGCAACAGGCGTGCTTGTTGTCTGCATAGGCAAAGCCACAAAGCGAGCCGAAGAAATTCAGGCAGGCGAAAAAGAATATGTTGCCGATATCCGTTTCGGCGCAACAACACCCTGCTTCGACCTCGAAAAACCGGTAGATGCAATTTTTCCATACAGTCATATAACCCGTGAAACTTTTGAAATTGCATTGAAAAAATTTACAGGAACAATAGAACAGATTCCTCCGCTTTTTTCGGCAAAAATGATAAATGGAACTCGCGCATACGAATTTGCCCGCAAAGGCGAAAATGTTGAAATAAAATCATCAACAGTTAATATTAAGGAAATAGAAACTGTTAAATTTGATTTACCAGACACTGTTTTGCGAATTGTTTGCAGCAAAGGAACTTATATCCGTTCAATTGCCCGCGATTTGGGTTTTGAACTGCAAAGCGGAGCATATCTTACAAATTTATGCCGCATCCGAAGCGGTAATTTTTTATTAGATCAAAGTCTTGATATAAATAATTTGGAAAATTTTTTCAAAAATATTGAAACAAAATAAACTTATATTCGTATAAAAGGCATTGATTGCAGGCAATTTTTTACAGTAATCTTGGTAATAATAATAAAATCAATTAATTAATAAATCAAGCGAGATGAAATTAAATCAGTTTAATTTTAAACTTCCGCCGGAACTTGTTTCTAAATATCCTTCACAGGAGCGGGATGAATGTCGATTAATGGTTATTGACAGAAAAAAAGGCAAAATAGAACACAAAATATTTAAGGATCTGGTGAAATATTTTGACAGTGGCGATGTAATGGTTTTTAATAACTCAAAGGTTTTTCCGGCGCGTTTATACGGAAGTAAAGAAAAAACAAAGGCGGAAATTGAAGTTTTTCTTTTGCGCGAGCTTAATCCCGACCAAAAACTTTGGGATGTACTGGTTGATCCTGCACGAAAAATACGTATAGGAAACAAGCTGTATTTTGGCGAGCATGAAGACCTTGTTGCCGAAGTTATTGACAATACGACATCACGGGGACGCACCCTGCGTTTTTTGTGCGACATTCCTCACGACGAATTTAAGAAAATGCTTTTTCAACTTGGTGAAACGCCTCTTCCGCATTGGGTTCGCCCTAAGGTTGAAAAAATTGATAATGAACGTTACCAAACGGTTTTTGCAAAGGAAGAAGGATCCGTTGCCGCTCCTACGGCAGGCTTGCATTTCAGCAATATACTGCTTAAACGTTTGGAAATAAAAGGAATAAAATTTGCATATGTTACATTGCATGTAGGATTGGGAAATTTCAAAATAATTGAAGTAGAAGACTTGTCGAAACATAAAGTTGATTCCGAAAAAATTTTAATAAACGAAGAAACAGCTGAAATTATCAATTCGGCAAAAGACAGGGAAAAGCGTGTTTGTGCTGTTGGAACAACTGTTTTGCGCACACTTGAAACGTCTGTTACAACAACTGGCAGGTTGATTCCGTTTGATGGATGGACAAATAAGTTTATTTTTCCGCCATACGAAATTAATATTCCCAACAGGATGATTACAAATTTCCAAATGCCGCTTTCTAAAATGTATATGATGGCCTGCACTTTTGCAGGATACGATTTTTTACGCGAAGCGTATCATGTAGCAATAAAGGACAAGTATAGCTTCGGCACCTACGGCGATGCAATGCTGATACTGTAATATTTTAATAATTAGCTGTTTCCTTGCAAATATGGTTCATTATTAAGAATGACGATTATCATAATTACTTTTGTATTGACACAAAAATAGCGACTATTTAATTGTTTATCAGGCAACCAAATCTAATCATTTATTTGATAATGAGTAATTTCTTGTCTTTTCTAAATGCATTACAGATTATTAACTCATGTTACGCACCATCTATCAGAGTTTCGCCGTCCTGAAAGGACGTAGTCTGCATACAGCAGGCATCCTATTGGGACGCAATGTTGGTAGAAACAGGTACGGTGCACGTGTCGCGCGGAGAATTGAGCCGTCATTCCGATGAAAGTCAGAATCCCCTGAATGATGAGATTGCGAGTCAAGTTCGCAATGACGGGCTTTTGAGAAACCTAACCTAACAGGTTTCAAAAACCTGTTAGGTTTACGGGTTGCAGCACAGGGTTACAAAGGCGAACGCTTGTCTGAAAGGCAATGTAAATTTGACTGTCATGCGTAACATGAGTTATTAATATGTTTTGCTTTTTGTTCTTACTGTGTAGTTCAACCTAAAATCAATATCCTGAAATCCTACGTTGTCCTTTATTATGAAATATTTAAATGGGACATCATTCGGATTTGCCTGCTTGTCGAGGTAAGAAATTTCCCATTCCTGATGTTCTTTATTAAACCTGAATTCTATGTATTTTGCATAATCTTTGGTATCAACATGAGGTCTCCATATTTTTAATGGAGAACTGCTGTTTCGTTCGATATTACAGGTCATCGTAAAAGATATTGAAATTGTTGTTGCTGCAGGCTTAAATTTAATAACATGTGCGTAAGTGTTTGATATTTTTCTGTCTTTAATTGACTCTCTATTTGTTTTTGAGGATAGTCTGCTTATTTCGTATCCATCTTCTTTTATTACAATATCGCTTACGCTAAACCACGAATCTTTATTCATCTTTTTACTTTTGTTTGTTGTAGTTGCAATAAAGTTCAAATCAACAATTACCAGTTCGGCTTCTTGCCGCTCTGTTTGCTCTATTCGTTCCTGTTTTTCTTTTTCTTGCGCCAGCCTTATGCTGTCTTGCTGTCTTCGCTCTCTGTTATCCGTATTTTCTTCGTCTGTGTACGGCTTGGGTGTGTCCACCGGTGGTTTTGTCGGTGTATTCAGCTTGGCAGTACATTTATTAATCCAAGATTGGGCGTCGGTGCAATTAATTCTCCTTGCTGCTTCAAATTTCATCTTTGCTTCGGCATATTTCCCCGAATTGAACAAGGCTATGCCATCATTAATTGATATTTTGCAGGCTTCGCTTTGTGCGAATAAATAGCCATTACCCAATAAAACCATTGTTAAAATAATATAAATCTTTTTCATATTTCTATTCCTTATTTTTTATTTGTTGCTCTATTTGTTGTTTTAAATCTAACATTCTTATGTTGTCAGGACACATTTGTAATGCTTTGCCACACCATTCCAATGCTAAATTATAATATTCGACATCATTAAGGTCGTCGGCCAGTTTTTTGAAATTGTTTGCTTCATTGCGGTTTTTTCTGTACTCTGCCACACGACTTGCACAATTTTCGCAAAGTTGCGTAACGTTACTTTCAAATGCCTCTTGAACACTGCCTTCGACCGCATTCTCGCCTAAAAGATTACAATCTCTGAATAAATGATAACAGGGTTCATCAGGTATATAATAAACATTATCGGCTCTGATAGAATCATTAACTTGTTGCGTGGCTGCTAATATTTTCTGCTGCAACACAATTTGCTGTTCGTTTTCAGTGTTCTTTTTTATTACCCATCCTACAATTAAACCGCCAATTACCAATACAATTGCCACAACCCACCACAGCCATTTGCGCCCTTTGACAACGACAGTAGTTCCCCCGATGGTTTCATCAACAAGGGTAGAGGGTTTTATGTTACGCAAGTCATCCATAAATTCCTGTACGTTTTGATGACGGTTTTCCGCTTTGAGTTGCATTGCTTTCAGTATGGTGCGGTTTGCCTCGTCGGGTATTGCAGGATTGAGTTCCTTTGGCTCTGGCATTTTTTCGGTCATACGTGCGGCAGCTTCGAGCGGCGCCTGCCCAGTAAGCGCAAAATATGATGTGGCGCCAATGGCGTAAATGTCGGTGTATGCACCCTTTCGGCTGTTGGTCGTGTATTGCTCTGTGGGAGCATAGCCGTGCGTAAGCATTGAAGTATGCGCCTGCGTTTTGTCGTGTTCAAATTCGCGAGCTGAACCGAAATCTATCAAAATCGCCTTATAATCTGCCGTAATCATTACGTTGTCGGGCTTAATATCGCGATGCAAGATATGCCTTTCGTGAATATATCCAACAGCACCTGCTACTTGGGCAATATAATTTACTGCCTCAGGGTACAAAAGTTTGCCCTGTTTTTCCACAATACTTTGCAAACTTTGTCCCTCAATAAAAGGCATAACCATATATGAAGTATTGTTCTCGTCAAACACATCAATCACTTCTACAATATTCGGATGTTTCAGATTGGCAAGCGTTCTTGCCTCTTTCACAAATGCCTGTCGGTATTTTTCAAACGTTGCCTCGTTTATTCCCTGCAAATGAACTGTTTTTGCCTGTGTGTTGCGTACGCATTTTCCATCGAGGAAATATTCTTTGATACATACTGTTCTGTTCAGACCGCTCTGCATCGCTTTGTATGTGATGCCAAAACCACCTTCGCCTATCTTCTTTTCGATAGTATACTTTCCATTGCACAATATGATGCCGGATTGTAGTTCTCTAAAATCTTGTGTATTGTTGTCTTGCATAATATTATTTTTTAGTGATTGTTATTATCCAATTATTGATAGAAAAATCTTGATACCCACCTTGATACTGATACCCAATAAAATTTCCCGACAAGTCGTGAACATAATCTTTAAAAGTTGCAGTATAATTGCCTTTTGAACTTGTTGCAGTTACCTTACCAATTTTATAAGTTCCAACATTGTTATCATAAATTGTCAAATATATGTATTGAGTGCCTTTGTATGAAACATAATCAACTTTCTTCCCATCGGGATAAGTAATGCTACCTTTCCCTATTCCTAATATTGTATATGTATTACTTATGCTTTTCTGGATTTTATCAGTTTTAGGAGTTTGATACTGACTTTTTCTATAAAAAATGAAAACATCGCTACCTACATTAAAAGTAATGGTATTACTGTTTTTTATGAATGATACTTTTTCGCCTGCTGTTGTAATATAATGTCCTGTTCCTATATTGCTATCATAATAGTATTTTGCATCAACTCTTTTTATTTTTGCAAGTTGTTGTGCATCGCTTGTAGATATTCTTACACGCGCGGGAGGTGGAAAATTCCTAATAACTATACTATTATCATCAATGAACGAAATTTCTGTTGTTTTATCGCCGCTACTTGCATTATTGTGAAAATGTTCCCATTCTGTTCCAATTAATTCATTCCTTGTATATTTTGTTGTATTTCCTGAAGGTTCTGCTATTTCTGTTGTATTAGCATCAATATCTTTCATATTGTATGTTTCGGGTTGCTGTTTGGTTTCGGTATTATTTCCGCAATTTCTCAAAACGATTTGCTCAACCATTACAGAAGAACATATTGACTGGTAAACCGATGACGACAGGGATTGTACGAAAAACTGCATGTCGGAATCGCTTCCTCCGAATACTTCATAAATACCACTACGCTGCGTTTCGGAAAATTGACTGCCTTTGAAAACAAAACCTGTACAAGCGACAGGGTCATAAATGTAAAAACACATTTCGTAACTGTACGAAAAATAATCATACCATTCATACAAAATCCAAAATTCCACATTCGGATATGCCTTCACCACTTCACCCCAAGTGCAGCCGATAGATATTTGTTTTGAAGTTTTATAATTCTTACTCCAAGTGCAAATCCTGTCAATGCAGGTTGTATTCAAAATGATTGCTGTTGTGCTGTTAATAAGGTAATAATCATAACTTTCTACCGAAGAAATTTCATTGCTGTAACCCTTGACATGCTTCTTTTCAATGTTGGCATTTGGGTTTTCTCTTTTGATTTCATCAAGCGACATATTAAAATCTAAATTTGTGCCGTCAATGGAAATTCTGCTATTTTTTACTCCGGGAACATTTGTCCGCACATTGCCATCAGAGCGTTTCCATTCGCTATTTTTATTATTACTTTTAAATAAACCGCTGAAAGCAAATATAAGAATAAGAGCGATAACTATCACGCCACCAACTAAGCCAAGCACCAAACCGAGCGTGTTATCGGTTTTCTTTTTATATTGACTGAAATGCTGCTGCCACTGCAAACGGGTATTGCCAATCTGCACACTGTCGTTCCAGTTAAGCGACACTGTGCCTGTAATACGTCGCCCGTTGATAAACGTGCCATTGGTGCTGCCAAAATCAATAATGCTAAAATTGCCGTTATCATACTGTACGATTTGACAATGCACACGTGAAACACTGCTGTCGCTGACGATAACGTTATTTTGAGAACTTCTGCCAAAGGTTATTACTGTCATAACGACATAAGTATTGCTATAATTACTAACACTATAACTATTCCGACAAAACATCCAACGACATTGCCGGCGCAACCGCCCGCACCTTCTGCAAATTTATTGCCAAATCCATCTCCTGATTTGTTTATATTTACATGTTCTACTCTTGATGGTGGCGCCTCATTGTGAATTATTATTGGCGGCGACTTTGGCTGTTCGTAAGCAGGCGTATAATCCATGTCATTTGTGTATCCTTCCTTAATAATATAAGGCGTACGAACTTGTGCATAGAAATAACTTTTCCACGGTAATACAGTATTACCTATTTTTATAATATCGGTAGAATAAAGCATTACTTCTCCTTTGATTTTTATTCCGTTTACATAAGTTCCATTTTTACTATTCAAATCAATCAAACGGAAATTACCGTTATCTTCTATAACTTGACAATGATGCTGCCCTACATAAGGGTCGTTAATCTTCACATCATTTGCCGAACTTCGTCCTATGGTTACTACTTTCATATATTCCAAAAATTATTCGAGATTATCCCAAAATTTTACACCGTTTTTCTTGATTTGCAAGACTGCCCAAAGAATTAACGGACCAACCATACCAACAATAGAACCAATTATCATTGGTTGTGTGTATAATATTATTCCAAGTGCTTGATATTCACTTTCAATGTGATTCATCATAATGATATTTATAATTCCAAAAAGAATACCGTTTGCAATAATTAACCAAAAACCAATTTTTTGCCATTTGAGCAGATAAGAATAACATACAATGCCAATTATTGTACTTAATACTAAGCATATCTGCATAATTATCACATAATTACCAACATTTGCTACAAAATTATCCAAACTATATCCTGCTGTAATCAATTTCATACCAAGATACCCAAGATTTGTATAACCTTGACAGGTAAATAATGAAAATGTACAACTCAATATACTGCATATTATTCCTGCCCATAACCAGAAAGTTATAAACCCGTGCCGTGATTTCTCTACAGGTTCTTCGGGTGGAATGGTATCTTTCTTTACCGGCTCAACTGTTGGCATTGGCAGCTTAACAGGTCTTTGGGTTTCCTGATTCAGATAGTTTTTCCACGGTAATACGGTATTACCTATTTTTACAATATCGGTAGAATAAAGCATTACTTCTCCTTTGATTTTCATTCCGTTTACATAAGTTCCATTTTTACTATTCAAATCAATCAAACGGAAATTGCCATTATCTTCTATAACTTGACAGTGATGCTGCCCTACATAAGGGTCGTTAATCTTCACATCATTTGCCGAACTGCGTCCTATGGTTATTACTTTCATATTCGGGTTTTTAATAATAGTAAGCGGAATAGCCTGCAGAAGCAATTACCATAATGTATATAATCCCCAACAGTATCCAAACGCAACCCAAAACAAAACCTGCAATGGCAAGACCCCTGTTCTTCCTGTCGCGTTGCCAGCCAATAACGCCAAATACAATGGCTAATAAGTTGATGCCCAAAATACCGCAAATAAAAGCCGCAACGCCAAAGCCACCGCCTTTTTGTGGATGTGTAGTAGGTGGATAATATTCTCCACTGTCAACAACGGTTCTTCCTTCAATTTCCGTTTCGCCTCTTGCGTTGTTAAAGTAGCTCTGCCACGGCAGCGTAGCGTTGCCGATACGGACTATGTCTGACGCATTAAGGCGCACTTCACCTGAATGGCGAACGCCGTTTACATAAGTGCCGTTTGCCGAATTTAAATCACACAAACGATAGTTTCCGCTGTCGTCCTTGATAATCTGACAGTGCGTTCTTGATACCTGATTGTCGTTAATAACAATGTCGTTGCTCGAACTGCGTCCAATTTTAATTATCTTCATATTAAATATTTTAAAAATTATTTTAATTCATGTTTATACATATAATCTCTTATAAAATTCCCAAACACCTCGCATGTTTGATACCTGTCGGCGTGGTTTTTAGCCAATGCTCGCTCCACAATGAATTGCAAATCGGGATTGATTGGCGGATAAAACTGCTTCATTTGTGGTGTGGGTTCGTTCTTTATTTTGTGCCTGATTTCTGTATTTGTTTGTGCAGAGAACGGTACTGTTCCCGTCAGCATCTCAAACAGCATAACACCCAAAGCAAAAATATCAGTATATTTGCCGCATTGTCCTTTTTCCGACTGTTCGGGCGGCATATAGGCAGGCGTACCGAAACCCGTGCTATTGCTCGCATCGCTCATTCGCGAAGCAATGCCCAGGTCAATCAACTTGATTTTGCCGTTGGGCTGCAGCATCACGTTGTTCGATTTTATGTCAAAATGTAGAATGCCATTGTTGTGCAGGTATGCAACGGTCTCCAGTATTTCCAAAAACAGCGGCAAGGCCTTTTGTTCGGGTATCAATCCTATTTCGCTGTAAATGTACTGTTCCAAACTTCTGCCTTCAATAAACTCCATGACGATATACAACAGTTCCCGTTCTTTCAAATCTATGAAATCCACGAGTTTAGGAATGTTTTGGTGCTGCATATAGAGGTACATTTGCGTTTCTACCTCTTTGAATTTGTTACGAATGATTTGGTTTTTGAAGTGTTTTATTTTTAGTTCCTTAATAGCCACAGCATAGCCGCTGCGAAGGTCTATTCCCCAATAAACCTTTGCAGTGCCTCCTTCGGCAATCAGTCGCCCAACGTGATAAAGCGGTATTTGTGGCAGGTCGTTCATTGGTTTTGATTATTTGTTTGTTTTGTGCTATCGGTTTGCGGTTTTTGTGCAGGCGCAGTTTTTGTTTTTTGGATAGAATCCTGTTTTGCCTTTTCAACGGCTTCTTTCGCTTTTTCATCGACAATTTGCTTGCCCAATACTTCTTTGATCGCGTTTATAATTTTTTGCATAGATTCTATATTCTTCGCATTTTCCGCTTTGTCAAATTCCTGTTGTATTTTTGTTTTTGCTTCGGCATCTGTTTTACTTGTGTACGACAGTTTTTTTGCGACTTCTAAATTTTTGTTTCTTCCCAATTTTGGAAAATTTTCATTGAAAGATTCCTGCAATAACTGTCTTGTGGTTGCATGGGCTTTATCCCGTTCCTGACTTAATTCTTTCTGTTTTTTGCTTGCATCTTCCTGTACCTGTTTTGCTCTATTTTCCGCATCCGCTTTGTCTGCTTCTGCTTTTTCTTTCGCTTTCAATGCTCCATCTTTTGCCTTGAGCGCCTCATCTCTTTCTTTTTCCGCTTTTTGCTGTGCTGCTCTCGCCTTTGTTGCGTCATCTTTTGCTGTATCAGCTTCTTTCTGTTTCTCTGCGGCAAGTTTGTTATCTTTGTCGCTTTGCGAAATCAACGCTTTGCGAAACAGTTCGTCAGCTTCGTCTTGCAGTCGTTTTGCCTTGGCTTCCTTTTCATCGGTTTCCTGTTGAAGTTTTGCGGCTTCTTCTACCTTAACTTTGTTCTCGGCTTCTATTTTCTCCTGCTTTTTATCATGATATACTTTCAGAGTAATACCTCCGCCAACAAGCAATAATACTGATACCGTTGCCGCCATATACCAAACAGTGCGCTTGTGTTTTGGCACGAGTTCGGGTGTTGGCGCAAATTGTTGTATAGGTAGTTGCTGTTTAGCCATAAAATACTCCTGCCATGGCAATTTAGTATCGCCGATTTGTACTACATCGTTTGGTTGCAGGCGCACTGTGCCTGTTAGTCGTTGTCCATTCACAAGTGTTCCATTGGTAGAACCCAAATCTACCGCGGAACAGTTGCCGTTATCGTCTTGCACTATTTGCAAATGATTGCGTGACGCTTTGACATCATTTACTACAATGTCATTGTCCTGACTTCTTCCTATCGTTACTACTTTCATTTTTATTCTTCTTTTGAGGGATTTACAATTTTGACACTATCTGTGGTGAACGATTTTTTTCAAACTATCTGCTTTTTGTTTTGCAGTATCTCGTTCATTCTTTAAGTTTTCCAATTTATTTTTTTTCCCATTATCTATTTTTTTTAGTTCTTCGTATGCATTTTTTAAATCTTGATTTGTGGGATTTTTTTCGGACTCCTTTTTTGCTTCTTCTGTCTTTTTTACAGTTTTACAATATTCTGTACTATCAGATTGAAACTCCTTCTCTATATTTTTGTAAGCATCATTTGCGTTTTGTAAATTATCACATAGCGTTTTAAGGTTTTCGTTAACAGCTTTATTGTTTAGATAAGAAGATACACCAAAACCAACCGCCAAAACAACAATCGCTACAGCCACCCATTTCACAATCTTCATCAGGTTTTTCGATCCGGGAACAGTGGATTGCGGTCTGCCTTTGGGATTGAAATCACAATGGTTGAATACGGTCTTTTTGTGCGTACTGTCAGATATCTGTATCAGTTCCACCGTGATATTATCCAACCCGCCGTTTTCCAAAGCAAGGTTGATCAGCATCTCTCCCTTTTGCCGCAGGGCAGTATTGCTCGACAAAACACCCTCTATGGCAGTATCGTCAATCATACCGCTCAAACCATCGCTGCAAATCAGGAAAATATCGCCGTTTTTGGGTAATATGGGTTTTTCGCTGAAAGTCGGTTCTAATTCGGGTTTTATACCCAGTGCTCTGAGAATACGGTTTTTGTTGGGGTGGTGTTCGGCATCCTCGTCAGAAATTTGTCCTGCATCTACCAATGTTTGCACAAAAGAGTGGTCTTTGGTAATGCGGTGCAGTTGCTTTTCCTTGCCGAGATAGAGATAAATGCGGCTGTCGCCAACATGTGCGATATACGCCTCGTTGCCCTGCAAAAGCAATATGCAGGCGGTTGTTCCCATACCTTTAAGTTCGGGATGTTCGGCGGCATAGCCCAATATCTGCATATTGGCAAACTGCAACGCTTCGTTAAGTGCGTAAAGCGGATTTTCGTATT
>JAIRZQ010000005.1 GCA_031267135.1 Prevotellaceae bacterium | reverse complement strand
TCTATTCCCTGCAAAAAGGAATAGTTGCAGTTCAACAGTTCATGGGCATCTTTGTAAAGCCCCATGATGCTTGCATCGGCAAGTTCGCCAATGCGTAAAAATATTTTATGTCCAAACATTTGTTTATCTCCTGTTTTAATTTTATTTATTATTTTGTGTTTCTAAAAAATATAACCATCTTTTTAATTTATTGCTTGCATTTATTCTATCTTTTCTTTAATACAACCTACTAAATATTAAATTTCATTTTCGCGCTGAATCATGCCCAAAGAATCAATAGGCGTCAGATAGAAAAAAATTTGTTTATTCCCATATTCCTGCTTTTCAACAAAAAATATTGCATCCTCAGGGGTATATTTTATTTTGTTTTTATTAAATTCCAAAGGATGAGGCTCAAAGTCAAAAGAATCTGTTATCTTTGCATTATAAAATTGTTGATATACAATGTGAGAATCCTTTACAAAAGTTATGGTTAAAGTTGGGCAATAATCGTTTGTTTTCAAATCAAAATATCTGTATTTAACGTACATCGTATCCCATTCAGATGGCAACAAATCCGACATCCTAATAATGCAAGTATCTGCATTGTTCATTGCTTGCATTTGCCTGCTAATTCGTGATTCTATTGTATTACAACAAGCGGTAAAACAACATAATAATATTATTATTTGCACAATATGTTTCATTTCATAGTTCCCCATGTTATCTGCAGGCGTTCCAGCTTTTCCCTGTCTTCCTTATCTTTTTCATCTTTCTTTTTCTGTTCCTCTGCGGTGCGCCCGTATTCATTAAGCTTGCCGTAAAATTCCTTTAACTGCCGGTACTGGTCATCTGTTATTGTTGTACGGTCGATATAATATGATACCTGTCCATCCGCATTTTTTTCTTCTCGTGCCGTATAAAATCCATCTTCGTAAAAAGCATCCAAAACCATAACAGCCAGGGTATTCATCACTGTTTTTTTCCTTGCCGTTCCGCCTATGCTGCGTCCTATTTCGTTGTTCAGCAAATCGATTATCTGATCAGCTTTTTTTATTGAAGATACGCGACGCTGCATTAAATCAGTATCGGGATTGGCTTCGTGAACATTTCCAACCTGCAAAGCCATTTCATAATATTTATTGGTTATATATGACTGCCACAACACATGACGGAAAGCATTAATCTGATAGCCATCACCCTGCGATAATATGGGTGGAGAATTTTCAAAAAGAGATCTCGTTGCGAAACGTACTGCATTAGTCGAAATATTATTGCTCCCATATTTATACCATCCTATATCAATTGCAGCCGAAGAATGCAGAATCGCCCATAATGCGGTTCTGAGTTTTGCAGACAAAAATGCATCCTTTTCCAGATATTCAAATTCGGGAAAGCTTTCATCAAATGCCTCTTGAGAACTGTCAAGCCTCTGCTCCATAATAATTTCATACGAAAACACGTCACGAGCCAAACGGCACATCGGCGCCCGCGTTTGGAAAAGAGGCGGCACAGTCAGATCTGTTTTGTAAGGCACGGTTACAAGTTTGCGCGTAACATAAGCGTATCCCGCGCCAATCACGTAGCCGGTGTAAAGTATCCGGTACTTTCGCTTGTATTGCCATTCGCCTATAGATATATATACTTTTATTCTTTCAGCCATATTTCTGAATTTTATTTAATCCGTTGAAATCATTAATTTTATAACACAAAAACCGTCAAAACACTTACCTATAAGAGAATGCTTTAACGGTTTTTTGCCTTATGCAGAATTTATTGCTGTTCTACATCTGTCTTCCACTCATTCTCTTCTTCGCCTTTTGTTCCGTCTAACTTGATAACAAAACTTTTAGCAGGGAAATACGGTGTAATAAAAATATCAAGAAAAATCCTGTCCTTCTGGTTCGGGTCGCGTTCAAAACGCTGAATTTTGAATTTTTCTATCAGGCGATCTGGTCCCTGAACGCTGTCCAGAAACTTGATAATCTGCCCACGCAGGTCTTTTTCCGTTTTTCCGCTCCAGTTCTCAAAAGCGCGGCGGTTAAGAAAATCGAACAGCACTTTCATGATATAGTCAAAAACGCGGACTACGGAATATGTTTGCAGTCCCAGATTATCGCCGTTGAAAAGAGTCTTGCCCGAAAATGCCATTACTTTGCCGTATTCGTTTACCATGGGTATCAACCCCATTTTATCCAGCTGCGAAATCTCGCTTTTCTTCAACGGGAAAACTACGCTGTCAACTTCGTTAATGCCGCCATGTTTCTTTCCTGCCGTAATTTGCGACATCCGCGTGCAGTATACCTTGCCCGCCAAAGCCGCTGCAGGCGATACGCGCAAATCTTCCGTTTCACCAAGTTCCGAATATTTGCCGCGCCCTATAAGCCAGTTGCAGGTCATGCATGTATTTGCTTTGAATGCTTCGCCGCTTGCCAAGCCCGATGTGAAAAACATTTCAACCACATCGTCCATCTTATCCAAATCCATGAAATCGGTATAAAGCATTGCCTTATTCTCGTAAGCGATTTTCGCCCATTTATCTACTGTTTTGCTTCCTCCCAAATAGCCGGGAATTACCAGCAGCGAATAGTTGGTTCCTAAATCCAGCTTGTCGTAATTCTGTTTTAACTCATTGGCTATATGATCAATAAAGCGTGAATTGTCCAAATCCCTGATTTGTTCTGCCGAAGCATTTACTATCGACAGGTTGCCCAGCTTGTCCGATTCGGTATTTTTATAAAACAGCATCACGTTACGGTAAGAACGTTCCAAATCTTTTACGGTGTTCACTGCCTTTAACTGATTTTCGGACAACAGTTTTGATACGGTTTCGGATTTTTCCTTCGCCTTTTCGAGCATTTCACTTATAGAACCGGTATTTTTCAGCAGGTCAATCCATAAATTGAGTTTATTCCGTAATTCGTTGCGCGAAGCCTTGCGGTCATCGTCCAGCAAAAAGGCTTTTTTACGGGCTGCGCGTTCAGGATTCATTGCTGCAATGCCGTCAACCGTTGATTCCAAAAAGTTAAAGCCGCCGAAGCGAGCCAGCCTGTCTATTGTTTCATGAATGGTTACTGCGCCTTCTTTTTGAACTTGATTAACATCGACGCCCTGTTGTTGAGTGGTTTCTAATTTTGCCATTTCTTTTTGTGTATTAAATTCAACATTCAATTATTCCTTTTCGCCCAGTTCTTCGCCCAAAACTTCCAATGAGGCAATGAAAGCCTGACGCGAGTCCGGATTTTCCAGTATGCGCTGCAATACTTTGTTGACTCGCAACTGTTTGGTAAGGCTGTCATAAAATTCTTTTTCCGTATTGGCTTCTTTCAGAAAACCGCTCTGTTCTGTCAAATTCTTAACAGAAAAGTCTTCAACGCTTTGAAAATGAAAAGTTTCTTTTACAGGTAAACCTTCTCCATTTTGAAATTCCACATCTATTTGCGGTTTATAATGAGCAAAAACCTGTTCTATAGCCGTCAATCCGGTTACTGTTTCCGGATTAACAGGCTCATCTGCCGTTAATTTTTCTACCAGCATGGTTCGGTTTTCAGGTATCGCAGCTATCGCCTCCGATGCATCTATCCTGACTTCGTTTCCGCCGATTTCATATTGATTGATCATACTTTCTTATTTTTTAAGTTTGAATAAAATTTACAAATAATAATGTAAAAATGGAGCATTCCTCACTATTGTAAGGATGCCCCATTTTTTACCTTGTTAATTAATTGACAGGCCAGTTCTGTTCGAACTGAGCTCCGCCGATTTTCAATACCTGTGCCGAAATGACAAAGGTCAGGGTCATAGGTTTGGAGCCAACCACATCTATGGATTCTTCAAAGGATATAATATATCCGTTTTCCCAAACCAGCTCTTTCATTTTAGCCTCTTCATTGCCTTTCTTGAACGTAATACTGCCCGAAATCGGCTTGAATTGACTGACCATTTGTTCAAGAATTGATGTGTCTTCCGTAGATTCAACATGAATTCTTACTTTTCCTCCGTAGATGTTGGATGCAGGACGTCCTTTGCTGTCCACATCTCTTTCGAGTTTGTAATCGCAATCCAATACGTCAAACTCTTTTCCGCCTAAATTTAATACTGCTCTAAAAGCCATAATTTTGTAATTTAAGATTTAATATTATTTTATTAATTTAGCATGTGTTGATAATATTTATTTAAGCCCCGTTGAAAGTTTTTATATAAATTATACAACATATACTTCGGTTGCAAATTAACGAATTTATTTTAACATACGCAAGAAAAATTAATTTTTTTTTACAATTAATGTCATTATTTTTCTTACATAAATACATTATACAGATAATCAATGCTTAAGAAATTGTTAATTTTGCGTGAATTTCACAACCATCAACATATTTTTCTTTTAAAAGATATTTTGCTTATGCAAATAAGGACTGCATATTTGATATTGGATAGAATAACTTTATACATGATGAACCGACAGATAAAAAAATAAAGCAATAAAATTTTCATTTGACCATTAAAAACAAAACAGTCTTTCCTTATTCTTTCTTAATCAAATACTGCAAAGCAGGATTTTTGTTATTCATTTGAGTTCGTCTGCAACAATCTGCGTTACATCGGCTTTGCCAATGTAAATTCGTCTGTCTTGTACATTGGCAAAACACATACCATTTGAGATAATCGCCGTGCCACGAAGATTTGTATTCAACAGTTATGTTTGTTCGGATATAATGTTTTGAATTTTAATAATTTACAAAGTTAAACGCTTTCAATTTTTCAAAATTTCGCTTTGAAGTAGAAAATAATCCGCAACAATCTTCTTGTTTGCAACATTCTTGACAAATATCCACATAACTGTTTTTCCAGTCTGAAATTGATTTGCGGGCAAATATATGTAATTCGTCAGGCAATAAACATAAAGGCAAATTGAAAATAGAAGTATCTATATTCCAGCTATTTAAATTTAAT
>JAIRZQ010000134.1 GCA_031267135.1 Prevotellaceae bacterium | reverse complement strand
CGGCGGGGAGAGTCGCTGATGCAGAATGCTTTTACATTGTAGCCCAATTCCCCGAGCGAAGCGGCTGCCGAAGCGCCCCCAAGCCCGGTGCCAATGACAATAAGGTCGAGTTTGCGTTTATTTGCCGGACTTACCACACGAATGGCGGCTTTGTGGCGGGTCCATTTTTCTGACAAGGAGCCTTCGGGAATTTTAGCAATCGGTTTTTCAGACATAATTTTTATAATTTTACACACAAGTTGGGAATAATTTGCAAAAATAATATTTTTTTAGGGAGAAAAAAAATCTTTCCGTACCCGAAAGTTGCAATATATTGGGGCAGTCAAATCATAACAACAGTCAGAACATCGCCACCATTTTGCGTATTTGAGCAAGGCGTGCAAGCAATTTGCTGTCTTTTTGTGCCACGTGCATATTATACTTAGTTTGAATGTTAATGAGAGAATAGGCAGGGACACCCAGCGCAGCTTCAAACATCATTGCCGTAGTGGTTGTAATTGGCCGCCGTTTATTAAGTATGTCGTTCAAAATTTTATACGATATTCCCATTTGTTTTGCCAATTGGTTTTGAGAAAGTTTGCGGTATTCAATTTCATCTTTCAGGACTTCTCCAGGATGTGTTGGGGTAAACCCAAATGTTATGTTTTTCATAATAATTTTATTTATAATGCTTTGATAATTCTACAATATTGCATATCATTACAACTGTTTCAGAAACGACTTTGGTCGTTTTGAACTCAATTCGGTATTGGTTGTTTACGCGAACGGATTCCAATCCTTCTTTATCGCCATGCAAAGTTTCATATCGCAAACCGTTGTATCTAAAGAGGTCTTCCACTCCCACAACGGATTCGAGCGTATCGACCGTTTTGCGGTACTTCGCGACAATTTGCGGCTGAAAACGGTACTTTTTATCCGTTGTCTTTCCTATGTAATACAATTCTTCCAAATACTTTTTATCAAACTTTATTTCCATGTTTGTTTCTGAAGTTGCAACAAAGGTAACATTATTTTTTCATTCCACAATAAAAGTGGATATTTTTAAATTAGCGTTTGCCAATAGGTGTTTTTTTAAATTTGACAAATTCTCTTCCAAAAAAAACGTATCTTTGCGGTATGGAATTTTTTATAACCTGTTGCGATATTCCCGTGCATGTCTCCGACACCCAAACCGGCGATAAAACCCTGGTGCTGCTGCACGGATACCTTGAAACCCTGTCGGTGTGGGACGATTTTGTCGCTCTGATAGACAAGTCCATCCGCGTAATCCGGATTGACTTGCCGGGGCACGGCCTGTCGGGCACGCACCCGGCGGTGAATACGGTTGATTTTTCGGCACAGGTGCTGCACGCCGCCTTGCTGAAATGCGGTATACGGCAATGTGCCGTAGTGGGTCATTCTATGGGTGGTTATGTGGCGCTGGCGCTGGCGGCGCAGTCCCCGGAAATCGTGCAAGCCTTGTGCCTGTTCCACTCTACGCCCAATCCCGACCCGGAAGCGAAGCGCGAAGCCCGCAACAGGGAAATAGCCTTGCTGCGGGAAGGCAAGCTGTCGCTCATCCTCCGTCAAAGCATCCCGAATATGTTTGCCGAGGAGAATGAAGGGCGGTTGAAGGGGAAAATCGAAGAAATAAAGGAAGTAGGCGAGGTGAGCGACCCCGAAGGCATTGCCGCTTGTCTCGAAGGAATGAAAATCCGCCCCGACCGGAATGATTTCCTGACGAACTTCAAACAGCCGTTGCTGTTTGTTTTCGGGCAGAAAGACCGTCATATTTCACAGGAAACGGCTACGGCTTTGGCCGAAAAGTTCCCTCATGCCGAAGTGTTGTGGTTGCCCAATGCCGGCCATTGCGGGTTTATTGAAGAACCGCAACTTACCGCTGAGAAAATCAGTAGCTGGACGCCCTGAAAAAATCTGACATTATTTTTATTAGTGGTGGCAGTTATTTTTACGATTGATTTTATACGAACATAGAATTTGCCGTTTTGCATTCTCTAAAATACAAAAAATGCAGAATTTTGTATTTTATAAAATACATTTTGTATCTTTACCACAAATTTCAGGGATATGAAACAGCTATTTTCGGCGTTTTATCGCAAATTAGAGGAAACAGATATGCGTTTTGAACGCTACCTGCAAGGTCAAATTGACTGGAATAACCGTCTGACAGCCATTACAGGCGCGCGTGGGACGGGTAAAACCACGATGTTGCTGCAACATATAAAAGCGCAGTACGGCAACAGCCCGCAAGACGTGTTGTTTACAAGTTTGGATAACATTTATTTCAGCACTAACAATCTATATTCACTTGCCGATAATTTTTATTCGCTGGGCGGCAAGGAACTCTATCTTGATGAAGTACACAAATATCCCACTTGGGCGCAGGAAATCAAGAATATTTATGACGATTTTCCAAAACTGAAAGTGGCTTTTACAGGCTCCTCCATGTTGCAGATTTTTAAGGCAGATGCCGACTTGAGTCGCCGCATAAGGCATTTTCAGTTGTTTGGCCTATCGTTTCGTGAGTTTTTGATTTTTGAGGGATTGTTGCAAAAAACACAACAACCATTTTCTCTCGCCGAAATTCTTGAAAATCATACTTCCATTGCCCAAAAACTTTTAAGGGAAATTACACCGCTGCCTGCTTTTCAAAAATATCTTCAATACGGTTATTATCCTTATTACCAAGAAGACGCTGCAGGATACGGCGAGCGTGTATTGCAAACTTTCAACACCATAATGGAATCGGATTTGCCGAATGTGGAAAGTATCGATTTTTATTCAATTAACCGGATTAAAAAGCTGTTTTACATCCTGTCGGAAATGGTGCCTTTTACGCCAAATATTTCGCAATTAAGTCAAATGGTTGATGTGACACGGCAAAGCTTAATGAATTACTTATCGCAGCTTGAAAAGGCTCACACTGTTTTACTATTGCAAAAAGAGGCAACGGGCATACGGCAAATGGTTAAACCGGAAAAAATTTACTTGCAAAATACCAATTACAATTATGCACTTTCGGCAGAAACCCCTGAAATCGGCAAT
>JAIRZQ010000127.1 GCA_031267135.1 Prevotellaceae bacterium | reverse complement strand
AATTGCAGTCGGGGCTGCGCCCCTTTGTACAATTTTCTCCGACCACATTTTTTGTGCGCTGGAATTGCTGCGCAATTCCTTTATCGCGCACAAAAAACGTCACAAACCTCCAACGTTATGCGCCATTAAATCCTGAACGTTTATGTAAGGGCAGGGCGGCGGCATCCGTGCCGCCGCAAAACCGATTTTCAAAAAATAACGGGTTCAATGAAATCCAACGCATAACTGATACTTTATTGCCAAAGTAAAGGAGAAAACAATGGCAAAAAAAAAGTTCCGGCGGAAAACGCCGGCGGCAATTCTGGCGTTAGCGTTAGTTCTGGCGTCAGGCTTGGTTCTGGATGGTTGCAGCAAATGCCCCAGCAACGGCGACTGCAAAGCGGTATATGAAGACGGGGTCTGGAAGGAAGACGGCTGCGGCTGCCTGCAAGGACAAAACGCCGCATCAGCCAAATGCACGTGCTGATTTATACCAAAGCGAAGGAGAAAACAATGCTAAACAAAAAGTTTTATCGGAAAACGCCGGCGATATTTCTGGCGTTAGGGCTGGTTCTGGCGGGCTGCGCGACCAGAATCGGGGATTTTACCATGCTCTCGACGCAAAACGTCGATTTGAGCAGGGCCGGGGAGTTCAGGAGGAGCGCGTCGACGGTCGAAGGCAAAGACACAATGCACATAATACTGGGCATTAAAACAAAAGCCAATATTGACCTGAAAGAAGCCATCGACAAGGCTCTGGCGAAGTTTCCGGGAGCGGTCGCCCTTGTCAACGCGAGGCTTTACACCACCGGATGGAGCATTTTTGGGATATACGGCCAGACGTCGTACATAGTGTCCGGAACGGCTTTAGTAGATCCGAATCTGGTTCCGTCAAACCTTGTGGGGGAGGCGGAAAACGAAAACAAGCCGGACAAATACGTAGTAATGAACACGGCGGACGGTGAGACGTACACGGCCAGTTATGTTTCGGAAAGCGAGTATAACAAGTTGCTGGCTTCCCTGAAATAACCGGCTAATCCTGCGGCGCGAAAGCCCGCCCGCGTCCGTGCGGGCGACTGGCGCGGCAGGATTTAACGGCGCATACCAAGACTGTACGCGCTCCGCCGCCAGTAGGCGGCTACGGGGTTCCGTGCGGCTAGGTCATTCGCTACGCTCATTCCCGCGCCTCCCTCCACCCACATTTTTGCGGTTGCCGGAACGCTTCGCGTTCCTTTATCGCAACCGCAAAAACGTCGCGAACAGCCGGAACGTTATGCGCCATAAAATCTGGACTGGTCCGGGACGGCGGCATCCGTGCCGCCGCTATCGGAACACCCTAATAACGGTTTTATGAATTTCAACGCATGACTAAAACTTTGTTGCCAAAGTTAAGGAGAAAAAAATGGCGAAAAAAGGTATGTCGGCGGACTTGCGCGCGGGAAAAATGAAATTCAGATGGCTGGCGTTTTTAGGTTTGCTTTGTCTGTTGCTTTCATGCGGAATATCCAAAGACGAGCTTACGCGGCAGGTGCAGGAAAGCATCGTTGAGACTTACAGGGAAAGAGGGAATTCCAATCTGGAAGTGGTAAACGACCTTCAGCTGGTGAAAAAAAGTAAAACCGAATATACCGGTTTTATTGAACTTGACCTTAAGGATCCTTTTGACCTTTTTCCCGTTACCGAAAGATTATCCGTTAATGTTATCTTTGACGGAAAATCTTTTCAGTGGACGGCGCAATAGGCAGGCCGGTAACCGTGTTGCGCCAAGCCGCCATAATTGCAAGAAATGCCAAAAATACCGTCAAAATATGCCGGGTTGGTACATTTCAAGGTAATTTGTGCCGTTTTTCCGGATTTTTGCGCAAGACGGGTATCCAATAACAGATGAAGAATATTGGCGTAAAGACGACAGTCATAAGTATTGTAAGATTTATAGCGTACAATTAAGTTGATGCGTCCCGTATTCCGGCAGATAATTAAAAGCAAAACTGCCGGCGGGTATAAACGCGGTTTTTAGGAGTGTGTATGAAAGTTTTTGGGATTTTACTCTTGGTAATCGGGAGCATTGGTATTGTTCTCGGCGGCATGATGTTTGGCGACATAGGCATAGCGGCGATGATTGGGGCGGTTGCGGCTGTTGTCTCTGGCATCGGTTTTTTGAAACTCGGAAAATTATTGAAAAAACAGAAGGAGTAGAAGACACCCCGCGCCATCCGTGGCGCAGGGCTTCGTAGCAGATTTTACGGCACATAACAGGCCTGTACGCGCTTCGCCGCCAGTAAGCGGCTCGGGGTTACGTTCCGCTAGGTCGGCTACGCCTCCCACGCTCCACTTCACCCACGTTTTGGCAGGGCCGCAAACCTACGGTTTGCTTATCCGCCCTACATAACAATTTTTTGAAATATGCTCTGCAATCCTTTAATGTCCTGTTTCCTGTTTTATAGCATACTGTCAATCTGTTGTCCGGACTGAAGGCTGTCCATACCCATTTTGTGCCGTATCCTTTTGCCAGTTCTTCTTTATTTAAGGTTTTTTTTACTGATAAATGACCACAACTCATCCATCTGACATTCTTTCAGGTGCAGGTTTTTCAACAGACTGTTCATGACTGTTTGCGAATACCTGCCGGCTGTCAATATCACTTTGTTGACACTGTCTTTACTTAATCCCAACATTCTCGCTGTTGCTCTGACGCCATTCTCTTCCGCCACACTGCGTATCTGTAGCGGCTGCCAAAAAATATGGTATTGCGTGTTTCTGAAAAACTATGTTGAAATATTTTACATTTTAACATTTGACGCTTAACTCCATGATTCTTATATGTGCCGGCTTTAACTAAATTACCCTGACCACGTAATCCATAGCATTTACAATTTTTATTGGGACAAAAGTAATCGCTTATTGATATCATATTTTTTTGCCGCAAGGGTAATAAAAAATATCAATTGCAATATGACGCTACTTGTTTATTCAAAATGGAACTTAATCATAAACATATTTGAATACAGTTTATCAACAGCATTGTAGTACGCTTCGTATCCTTCGAGAGGACCTTTGGTTAAAACATTTCCCGGACCTGTTGAAAATTTTGCTTCAATCGAAAATTTAAAGTAAACTAAATAAAATTCAAATCCGAAACCAAATTCGCCAAAAACTTCGGTATTGCTTATGCCGAAAAATACGCCATCTTTTTCATCGCTGCCTCCGCTTAAATTGTAACGTCCGTTTACGCCGGCAAAAACATAAGGTCGAAAATTGGAATTACGCTTGACGCTGAATTTCAAATGAACTGGTAATTCTATATAATTAGAACTCATTTTCATTGTGTGCAAAAGCTCGTTTGTGTTATCGTCATAAAATTCCAGATTGCGAGCGCCAAACGATATTCCGGGCAAAGCGCGTACATTCCATTGCGGTCGTATGCGATAATCGATGATTGCATTAATATCGAATCCCGATTGCATTGTTGTAACATCCGCTCTTACTTTGCGAGTCACGCCATCTATCGTAACGTCTTTCAGCGTGTTGACGGTTGTGAAATCAAAAATATTTATACCGAGCGAAAATCCGAAACGCAACGGACTTGCGTAATCGTAATGCAAAAGGTTCAAATCACTGCGGCTTATTTGCGCCATTGCAGAAATGCATGTTACCGTTAACAGTATGGATAGGAAAAACTTTTTCAAAATTTCAAATTATTTGCGCAAAGGTAATATTTTATTAATATTATTGAAGTTGTGAATTATATAATTAACTATTTTTAATGTTTATTGGAAATTCGGGCAAAAATTTCAAAATGTTTTATATTCAACAAAAAGCATCCTTGTAAACAAGGATGCTTTTTGTTGATATTCGGTAAAATTCTCAAATTATCGATGGAAAAAGAAATAGTTATTTAAAAAATTCATTCTTTAATTTTTCAACAAAATCGAGCTTTTCCCATGCAAAAAATTCAATATTCTTTTTAATCTTTTTTTCGTTACGAATAATTTCAACAGTTTTTGTATAACTGTTTCGTCCGAAATGCCCGTAAGCTGCGGTTTCTTCAAAAACAGGGTTTTTCAATCCTAACCGTTCAATAATTTTAGCAGGACGCAAGTCGAAAATATCGGCAATTTTAGCGGCAATTTCTTCGTCGCTGTATTTTACTTTGGATTTTCCGTAAGTATTTACATAAATATTTATCGGCTCGCTGATTCCTATTGCGTACGAAACCTGTACAAGAATTTCGCTTGTGATTCCCGCAGCTACGATATTTTTTGCAATATGGCGGGCTGCGTAAGCGGCAGAACGGTCGACTTTGCTCGGATCTTTTCCAGAAAATGCGCCGCCGCCGTGCGCTCCTTTTCCGCCGTAAGTATCAACTATGATTTTACGACCCGTCAAACCCGTATCGCCGTGAGGACCTCCGATAACAAATTTGCCTGTAGGATTTACGTGCAGTTTGAATTTGTCTCCGATTATTTTTTGAATTTTTACGGGCAAACGCTTTTTTACTCGAGGAATAAGAATGTTGAGAACATCGTCCTTTATTTTTTTCTGCATTGCCTTTTCTTCGTCGAATTCATCGTGCTGCGTCGATACCACAATGGTATGTATTTTCTTTGGCTTGTTGTCGCTGCCGTATTCGATTGTTACCTGCGATTTGGAATCGGGGCGCAGATATTTCATTTGCCTGTTTTCACGGCGAATAACCGACAGTTCGTGTACCAGTATTTGCGATAAGACTAATGACAGCGGCATCAGTTCGTCCGTTTCGTCGCACGCATAGCCGAACATTAAACCCTGATCGCCAGCGCCTTGTTCTTCCGATTTTTTACGTACAACGCCCTGATTAATATCTGACGACTGTTCGTGAATTGCAGAAATTACTCCGCACGAATTTCCATCGAACATATATTCGGCTTTGTTGTAGCCGATACGATTAATAACTCTGCGTGCAATGGTTTGAACATCTACGTAACCTGTTGAACGCACTTCGCCGCTGATTACGGTTAATCCTGTGGTTACAAGCGTTTCGCAAGCAACCTTTGCATTTTCGTCCTGACGCAAAAATTCATCAAGAATTGCATCTGAAATTTGATCGGCAACTTTATCGGGATGTCCTTCCGAAACCGATTCTGATGTGAATAAAAATCCCATAATAATATAAATTTTTAATTAATAATTTTTAATTAGAAAAAATATGGCTGAGATTTTGCGACAGACATTGTCATTATTACGTTTTAGCATTTTTTCATGTGGTTGCAAGCAGCCAAATTTTTCCACTTATCAACTGCAAAGGTATAAAAAAATCACAACATGCAAATTTTTAAAAAAAATCAGGAATTTCAAAAAGCAGTAAAATTAAATTCGATTTTGATTTAAAAGGATAAAACAGAACTGATAAGTAATTTATTTTATATCTTTGCAAAACATAATTTTTTTATATGATAAATAATAATCAAATCAAACAACTTGCCATCAACACTATATTGACTGAGGCTGATGCCGTTCGCAAATTATCCGAATTTGTAGATAATGACTTTATCGAAACCGTAAAATGTATTCATGACATAAAAGGTCGCGTTATTGTTACAGGCATAGGCAAAAGTGCAAATATTGCAACAAAAATCGTTGCTACGCTTAATTCTACAGGAACGCCGTCGATATTCATGCACGCCGCCGATGCTATTCATGGCGATCTTGGAATTATTCAACCCGATGACATTGTAATATGTTTATCTAAAAGCGGAAATACGGCTGAAATAAAACTGCTAATTCCGTTAATTCAAAAAATGGGAAATAAAATAATAGCTCTGGTGTCAAATATAAATTCGTATCTGGCACAGCAAGCCGATTTCATATTGCAGGCTACGGTTGCCGAAGAAGCCTGCCCTAATAATCTTGCGCCTACGTCAAGCACAACAGCTCAACTTGTAATTGGAGATGCTTTGGCTATATGCCTTTTGAAAATGCGCGGTTTTTCCGCCGATGACTTTGCTCGCGTACATCCGGGAGGCTCGTTGGGGAAAAAACTGTACACACGCGTCGGCGATATTATGAGCAAAGCCAAGCCTCAGGTAAAAAACACTGATACAATACGTGATGTGATTATAGAAATTTCGTCGAATTATCTTGGTTCAACAGCCGTTGTAAACGATCTTGGAAAAATAATAGGAATTATTACAGATGGCGATTTACGGCGAATGTTACAGCGCGAACTTGATATAAAAACGCTTAAAGCTCATGATATTATGAGTTTAAATCCCAAAACAATAGAAAGCAGCGAATTGGCAATCAAGGCATTTACAACTATGGAAAAAAATAAAATAACACAACTGCTTGTAACTCACGGCTATGAATATGTCGGAGTGATTCACATACACGATATTTTACGCGAAGGAATAGTTTGATTATCGGACAAATACACAAAATATTCTTTTAAAATATAATTGTAAATTTCTTTGTTTTCAGGCTGTTAATGCTTTTAGTAGCTCTTATCTTTTTCCTTTTTTCACGCATTTGTCTTGTCTATGCAATAAATTTATTCGTAGCGAACGACTATTTATACTATCTTTGTCGAAATTTTGACGGAACTTATGTATAAAATAGAAACAAAAAAAAATATTTCGGAAAACATATTTTGCATGGACATTATTGCTCCATATATAGCCAAATCAGCGTTTCCGGGTCAATTTGTTATTGTGCGCACACACGAGCAGGGAGAGCGAATTCCTCTTACCATTTGTGATTTTGATAAAAATAAAGGAACGGTAACGCTTGTAATACAGGTATTGGGCGCATCGAGCAAAAAGATTTGCGAGAAACGTCAAGGCGAATACATTGCCGATATTACAGGACCGCTCGGAAATCCATCCGAATTTATAAAATTGACGGATGAAGACTTGCATTCAAAAAAATTTTTGTTCATTGCCGGCGGATTGGGCAGCGCTCCGGTATATCCGCAAGTTAAATGGCTGAGCACGCACGGCATAAAACCCGATGTTATAATTGGTGCGAAAACCGAAAATCTGATAATTTTTGAAGATGAGATGAAATCTTTTGCAGCTAATGTCTTTACAACAACCGACGATGGCAGTTACGGTTTCAAAGGTTTGGTTACGGATATGATGGAAGATTTGATAGTTCATCAAAATAAAAAATATGATGAGATTGTTGCTGTTGGACCTATGATAATGATGAAATTTGTTTCGCTTGCAACAAAAAAACATAATATAAAAACAACAGTAAGCCTCAATTCAATTATGGTTGATGGTACCGGAATGTGCGGAGCGTGTAGGGTAAGTATTGGCAGCGAAACAAAATTTACCTGTGTTGATGGTCCCGAATTTGATGGTCATCTTGTTGATTTCGACGAAGCGTTGCGCCGTCAGTCGATGTACAGAAGTCAGGAACAGCAGGCAAATTGCAAGTGCATGTAAAATATCATAACTAACAATTGAAAAATATTTATGGCAAATAAAATTCCTCGCGTTCATGCACGCGAACAAGATGCAAAAATACGAAGGACAAATTTTGACGAAGTATGTTACGGCTATTCTGCCGACGAGGCAATGCTTGAGGCTTCTCGCTGCTTAAATTGTAAAAATCCCCGTTGCATAAACGACTGTCCGGTAAATATCAATATTCCGGAATTTATATTGCATATTGCAAAAAACGACTTTGTCAAAGCCGCTGCAGTGGTTGCTCGGTATAGCAGTCTTCCTGCCGTTTGCGGACGCGTATGCCCGCAAGAGACTCAATGCGAAGGCTCATGTATTTTGGGTGTAAAAAACGAACCTGTTGCAATAGGAAAACTTGAACGCTTTATTGCCGACTGGTCACGTGAAAACAATTTGAATTTTATCGAAAAATCGCAAAGCAACGGAAAACGGGTAGCAGTTATAGGCAGTGGGCCTGCAGGATTATCATGTGCATACGACCTTGCCAAGACAGGATATGATGTTACTGTTTTTGAAGCTTTACATGAAACCGGCGGAGTGTTAGCTTACGGAATTCCTGAATTTCGTTTGCCCAAAAAGACAGTTGTAGCTCACGAAATAGAAAATCTCAAGAAAACAGGAGTAAAAATAGAAACAAATGTAATAATCGGTCGCTCGCTTACCATCGATCAGTTGCTTGACGACGAAAAATTCGATGCTGTTTTTATTGGTACGGGAGCAGGATTACCAAAATTTATGAATATACGCGGCGAAAGTCTTAATGGCGTAATGTCGGCAAACGAATTTTTGACCCGTACAAATCTTATGAAAGCTTACGACCAAAATTACGATACGCCTGTATATGCCGGCAAAAAGGCTGTTGTGGTCGGCGGTGGAAACGTTGCAATGGATGCTGCACGAACGGCTTTGCGACTGGGTTCGGAAGTTACTGTCGTATATCGTCGAACCGAAGTTGAATTGCCTGCGCGCCGTGAAGAAGTGATTCACGCAAAAGAAGAAGGAATAAGGTTTAGCATGCTCACTAATCCTGTAGAAATAACAGGCGATGAAAAAGGGTGGGTTAAGGAAATACGTTGCATACGGTGTGAACTTGGCGAGCCTGATTCTTCGGGACGCCGCAGTCCTGTTGTTATTCTCGGTTCGGAATTCAACATCGAAACCGATGTTGTAATAATGGCATTGGGAACTTCGCCCAATCCGCTTATTTCATCTACAACCAAAGGATTACAAATCAACAAATACAAGTGTATTATTGTTGACGCTGAAGGACAAACATCCCGGACAGGCGTATTTGCAGGCGGCGATGTTGCAACCGGCGCCGCAACGGTAATTCTTGCTATGGGAGCAGGTCGTAAGGCGGCAAAAGCGATTGATGAATATTTGAGTTTATAAAGTTCGCAGAATGGACGTATGAGCAGATACAGGATGTGCACATAAAAACGCTGCTCTTGTTGAAGTGCAGTCCGGCGTAAGAATGTCTGCTAAATTTATGAATGCCGTTACGGCAAAATCCAGGATGATTGAGCCGCCGGCGTCGCGCTCAACTTGCATTCTCAAGGCTTCGGAATTAAACGCCAAAGTCAGGTATTCCGGTAAAGCTTTACTGTTTTTGACTGTTAAGTGGAGGATTGCGCCGGAAGTAATAAAATCAGCATCTTCGCGGAGCATGTATGCCGCGCGTCCCGACACTGCCATATTTGGATAATAATATCGTCTCTTTCTTTGGTTTAAGGCTGTCTATTAATGTTGTATTGTCTTTACGGAAACTGTCGGAAAATTTCTTATCGGGTGTGAAAATCCCAAATTAATTGTAACCGGAAACGCGGATAAACGGTAATCCTTCATCAGAATAAGCATTCGAACCCGGCTCTATGGATTTTTTAATGTTTACCAGATTTCCCAATGTATCACATTGCTGTTTTTTATTTTCAATTATTTATTGATGAAATGTTTCATTAACTACTTGAACTTACTCCTCAATACTAAATACTATTAATTTTACGAATTTTACAAACTTTTCGTTACATTTGTCGCCAAAATGAATAATTATATTTTGCAAACAATGAAACGAACACAAATATCGCGCCGGCTTTTTACCTTTTTTGATGTAATTCCTTTTACGTTTACTGCGATCGTATTTGTCACTATATCTGTTTTTGTATATTCGTACCTTGTTAATAATTATAATATTGGAGAACTTTCGTCGCAGGCAGTATTTGCAGTTATTGCCAAATACCTTTTGCTGTTTGTTTTTGCTGTTATTATTTTTGGATTTTTGAGCGCGCTGACTGCTTACATTATATTTGTTGTGCGTACAAAGCGCAACAGTGAATATTTCAAAATAATGTTCGATGTTGCCGGCGACAATAAAAACGGAATAACAAGCTCGGCAAAACTGACAATCAATAAATTATTTTTTCCGTTATTCGGTTCTGTAAAAATCCGTTTTGTGTTTGAAAACAAGTTTGTAACAAAAAAATATGCCCTGCTGTCAAAAAAATTCAGACTGTTTTCTACACAACACTTTGAAACTGAATGTATATTTGATTTTCCTTATGTCAGGAATTATGTTTTAAAATCAGTAAAATTTTATTTTGAAGATTACTTTTCGCTGTTTTCGTTTTTGTTAAAGCGTCCGGCAAGTGTTCAATTTTATATTTTGCCATCCGATAAAAATAAACTCGATATTGTTCCCAATCCCGTATCGCAGCAAAATACGCAGGTTCGCACCAATACTGTAAAACATCTGCCGGGCGAATATTTACGCTTTAAGGATTTTGAAAACTCGGATGATGTACGGCGTATTGTATGGAAAATTTTTGCCAAAAATAAGGAGCTTGTTGTGCGGACTCAGGAATTGAGAAATAATTATGCATCGAAATATGTGCTGTACGCAAGCTTTTTCAATAATAAAGATTTATTTTTACAGACAGACAGTTTCTCACGCGCATTTCTTACTTATTATAAAAATTCGGTTTTCGGCATTTATTCGGAAATGAAAAAAAATAAGCAACTTGATACGTACATTAAGTTTGACCAAACAATAAATGTTACATCCGAAAACGAATCATTCTCAAAAGAAATGTTTGAAATAAGCGCGGCAGAATGGCAAAACAACCTGTCGGTCGCCGATTTTTACAAAGCCGGCGATGTATCGGTGCTGTGCATCTCGTCGTTAATAACGACAGATGACGCGGCAAAATTATTGAATATGACAAATAAATCTACTGTTATTGTTTTTGTAAAAATCAGCGAAGCGCTGAAATCAAATAAACTCAGGATATTTGCGGAAAATATTTTTATAAAGCCAAGGCGTGGCAGCATGGATGAACTGCGCTTGAAATTTTTATTTTCGCCATTGCGCAAACGCTTGCTGGCGAACGAAAAAAATATAATCGAATTGTTAAACAGAGAAAATAGCACATTTTATGTAATATGAAAACAGATAAAAAAGACATATTGATAAAAATACTTTTGCAGTTGATTTTTTTGTGCATTCCGTCGATTGTTGCAACTGCGTTTGCACTGAAAGGACTGAACGAGTATTATACCGTTTTCGACAATAACTGGCTTATACAGACATGTTTATTTCTTGCAGGTATTTTTATCGCTTGCGTTTTGTTTAATTTACGCCTGCGTTTTTTACCGGTAACTGCAATCATTACATGCGCTTTTATTATAATAAGAACAATAATTTCAAATATCGAATTATACGAATTTGATACATTTTTTTATCTTGTTCGATTTCAGGTATTATCAGCGCTTTTCATAACAGGCTGGATTTGCGGCTGGGGATTTTCGCGACTTAAAAATTTTGCGATAATATTTGCAGCTGCCATAATTTTAATTGCAATTTTTGTTACCGTTTCAAAATCCGAATTTTCACTTGTCGGAATATTCAAAACATTTTTACCGATAATTCTATTCGCTTTTTATATAGTTTACATGTCGTCGGCAGTGCGTAACATTGCTACATTTTCGCGTGGACGGTTTTTTACTTTTTTACGCAATTTGTTTGGAATTGTCGCTTTGTTTCTGCTAATGATGTTTGTTGCAGGATTATTAATGAAATCCGCATTTACCGAGATAGAAGCAACATGGGATAATAAAGCGAAAAAAAACGAATTGGATGGACTGCTCGAACGAAACAGCAGCGACAGCACATACAAAATGAAAGACCGAATGCGTCCAAATCCAACATTCGGCAAAGGAAAAGAAAACCCCGAACCGATGTTTGTCGCTTATATAAATAATTATCTCGATGACAGGCAGGAAATTCCAAATCCTCTTTACTTTGTTTCCCACTACCTTACAAACTTCGATTCGTTCACAGAAACTTTCGAAAAAGATTCTGTTGTTCCGTACAACGATTTGTTTCAACCCGTGCCGTCTGACCTTAACTTATATTTCAGTGAAACCGATACGGCGATAATGAACATTGCCATGAAAGATACGCTCACAAAAATTGTTGACGCAGACGTATTTAATATCAGTCTTTCACCCGAAGAATTTGTTGCTCCGATAACATCGTTTTTTTATCAGCCTGTTGCAGTCGAAGATGATTACAAAACGCAATTTAAATCGGCATACCGAGTAAAATCCGTTGTGAGCGACCTGAACAGCGCATATTTTGTTTATCCTTCGCGCGACGAATTGATGCTAATCTATCAACAGCAACGTTATGACATGCTTGCAATGGTCGAAAATTTTGATGATTTGCCTGAAATATTTTACAGTTATTATACAAGTTTGCCGAATAATGATTTTATCGACAGCCTGAAAAATCTTACCAAAGAAATAACAGCCAACGCTGAAATTCCTGTTGAAAAAATCATCGCAATTCGCAATCATTTTTTTGCAGTTGACGAATTTGGCGAATCTGTGTTTAAATATACCGAAAATCCCGGAATACCCGGAATACCCGGAGCATCAAAACTTGCGCATTTCCTTTTTGAATCGCACAGTGGATACTGCGCTCATTTTGCAGGAGCAACACTGTTCATGCTGCGTGCCTGCGGCATTCCATCACGACTGACCGTAGGCTTTGCCACAGTTGACCGAAGTGATAAAAACAAAGGCTGGTACTGGTTTTATGAAGATCAAGCCCATGCCTGGGTTCAAATATATTTTCCGAAATTCGGCTGGCTTGATTTTGATACTACAATCGGAAACGATGACATGGAAGAATCGCCGCAACCAGACGGAACGCCTCCAATGCAAATAAATAAGGCAAACTTTGCAGGTTCGGGAAAAATAATAACTATAGATACGGCAAATAAATATGTCGATTTTGCTCTGGAAAAAATGACGATAAACGATAATGAATACATATTTGAAACGCCGCAACAGATAATTCTTGATATGGCATCGGCAAAGATTCTGCGCGATACAGTGAATTTAAAATTTTCGGAACTTTCGGACAATGATTCGGGCTTGTCGCTTTCTTTTGATGATGATCTGAAAAATATACAGCCGCCGATGAATACGCCGAAAAGTGAAATTTTGGAAATGATTCCAAAGCCTGTGAAGATAGATGAATTTAGAATGGATGTTAACAAAGACAGCAAAAAAGAAGATGAAAAAACAAATACCGACGGCAGTCCACAAGAAAACGAAAAAAATAAGGTTCCTGCTTTTGTGATATGCCTAATTATTTTTGCCGCGCTGCTGATTTTCGCTTTTGCATTGCCTTACATGATTTTCAAATATTATAAATGCAGGTCGAAGTATAAAAGTAAGAATGCAAATATGTTTTATGTTTACAAAACATCATTGTTTTTACTTAATCAGCTGTGTTGCGAGCGTAAAAATTTAACTCCTCTGCAATTTGCGTCTGTTGAGGTTGATAAAAAATATGAAACCGAATTTGAGAAATTTATAATGATATATTTGCAATTCAAATATTCCGATATCGAAATTACAAATGAAGAAAAAGAATTTGCAAATAATTTTTATTGTAATTTTGAAAACAAAATCAATAAAAAACACAGTAAAATCGAATTTATTAAAAGATTTTTGAATATAAAACAAACACTAAAATTTTATACAGATAATTATGGAACAGCAAAATGAAACGATTGAACAAAATCAGCAGCAATCGCAAATAACAGGCAAGATAAAATTGCTGATTGACAATATCGAAACAGTAATAAAAGGCAAACGCAGCAAAATAGAAATGATTGTAAGCGTACTTTTGGCTCGCGGGCATGTTTTGCTCGAAGATAATCCGGGTACGGGAAAAACCCTGCTTGCCCGCACTTTGGCTCAGTCGATTGCAGCCGACAATGCTCGCGGCTTACAATTCAAGCGGATACAGTTTACGCCCGATTTGCTTCCTATGGATTTGATAGGCTCGCACGTTTTCGACGACAGCAAAAAAGATTTTATTTTCAAAAAGGGACCTCTGTTTTGCAATGTTTTGCTGGCAGATGAAATCAATAGGGCTTCGCCGAAAGTTCAGTCTGCCTTGCTCGAAAGCATGGCTGAAAATCAAATAACTGTTGGAGACGCAACTTATAAGCTGCAAGATCTGTTTTTTGTTGTTGCAACTCAAAATCCTGTCGAAATCGAAGGAACTTATCCGCTTCCCGAAGCGCAACTCGACAGGTTTTTTATAAAACTGTCGCTCGATTATGTTGACGGTGAAACCGAAGCCGATATTTATCGCAACTATTTGCTGATTGACGAAAACTTGCATGCCGTAAGACAGGTTTTGAATTTTAAAGACATATTGGAACTGCAGGCTGAAGTCAATAAAATTTATGTTCACGATGAAATAACGGCATCGGTACGGAACATTGTTGTCGGTACGCGCAGTGATGCAAATATTTTGCTGCCCTGTTCTACGCGAAGCGGAATAACATTTATGAAATGCCTCAAAGCATTTGCGCTTGTAAACAGTCGCACATTTGTAATCGAAGACGATATAAAAACGCTTGCACATGCGGTGCTTCATCATCGAATAATTTTCAAAAACAACGACGCCCGCAAAAAAAGCCTGAACGCTCTGGTTGATAAGGAAATTACACGACTGGCGAAGTTGAAAATTGAGAATGACGATAGAAGTTAAATTCGATATCGAATGAATATTACCGATAGAAAATATTTAAAAGAATATTATGAAACAATAAATACGGGCATTAATTTTTATGAATTTAATTATGACAAATGCCTGAATTTTCTCATAATGTTACCAAATTGCCTGAAATAAAATCAAAATAAACAATGTCGAAAAAAAATTACATAATTATCTGTTTATTTGCAATATACAATCTTGCAAATGCACAGTCGAAAGAAGCGGCGCGCTACGAAATTGACGTAAAACGCTTCGATTTGAGTTACGACAACCGCGAAGCGCTGATTCGTTCTCGCGAATTTATCCGGCTTGATTCAACATATTATGTAGGACACCTGTACGAAGGCGTTTTTAAATACGAGCGTGCAGCCGATTATTTGGGATTTAAAAACTGTATTGCTCCGCTGAAAAGAGCGATACGGCTTCTTGAAAAAGAGTTTTCGGCAAAACTTTCGGCTAATTACAGTTCGTATCGGGAGTACGAGCCTTTGAGAATAGTGCAGTCGGATTATTCTATGCTTGTTCACTGTTTAATGGAAGCATACGGCAATCTCGAATATCCCGATTCGGTGATTAATCTGCTCGAACATTACAAATCATGGAATGTGCAGCGAGACATACTGGGCGCCGATAATTATATTGCATGGACAATTCATCGCAACCGGTTTTACACGAAAGAAAAATATGATTTTCTCGAAAACTCAATAAAGGAAAACGATAGAAAAGCGCTTTACTACTTACATCAAAGCCTTGCGAAAACAAACAGCAAAGCCGACTTAAACGAAAAAACATTCTCATATCTTGCCATTGAAGGAGACCGATTGAGCGCTTACCATTATCTGGCAATTATTCACGATTATGAAAACAATGCAGATTCGGCGCTTTATTATTTTCAAAAAATGGAATATTACACTATCTTTCCATATAATAACTATGCAATATTCTGTTTTATAAACGGTTATTTTTCTGATGCCGATACATATTTCAAAATTTCACGTTCGCAGGAAACCGGTGATAAGCGACTTAAAGAATCCGAATACTACAATACTGTTATCGAAGTGATGAAAAGTAATCCGGTAGCAGGAATAAAGCGCATAAACGAACTTATACGCGAAAACGGAAGCTCGGCAGGCTGGGGATGGTATAACATTGCGCTTGCTCGCGGATTTTTGTACAACGGTCAGCTTGATAAAGCCGAACAGCATTTGAAAAAAGCGCAGAATTTCAAAGAACTGCACATAGGTACAACATGGGGACAAAGCCATTACAACAGTTCCATAAAATTTTTGCAGACAGTAATTGACAAACAAAAAATCGAAGCCGAAAAATTTGAAAACAAGAATTACCGGATGTCTATTAAATCGCTTACCGGCATTGCAAGCCATAAGGCAAATTTATTTCTGAACAGGCTTGTTTTATTAAATCAGTTAGTTGCAAATCCCGAACGCGAAGAAGTGTTTTTCCGTATTTTTGCGTCAGAATCTACCGTTACTTTTGATGAAATCATGCTGGCGTTGCACGATGCTTTCAATAATAAATACTTTATACGTTTGTACGAAAAATTTCTGGATAACGACAAGCGTTCCTTCATTAAAAAATATATACGGTTCTATTTGGCTTGCATTCATGCCGCTCGTGGCGAAAAATCAAAAGCATTGCAGCATCTCGACAAGCTAACCGGCATAGAATATATCGACAGCGAATATGAAGTTTTGTTTCAGGCTCGCGTTTATGAACTGTATGCGCGAATATCGCCATCAGCAGAAAAGCGTAAGGAAAATCTTTTGAAATTTTATTACGCTTATCCGCAGCTTGTGCCGTACAGCGGACTGCGAATGAGTTTTCGACTGGAAGTAAGCAATAGCGGAACTAACGCAACCGAAGATATTATATTGCAAAAACTTCAAAATTATAATATTGATATTGCCGATAAAAAGGCAATAGATGTGCCAAAGGCTAAAATATCATTCACCAATAATGGAAAAACAGATATTATGGAATTTGAAGTAGTTGATGCAGCAGCAAAAACAATAGTACCGCGTACAAAAATTCCTTATGATAATACGGATATGGCAACGCGCAAACTGCTTTATGGGCTGTTTAACATAATCGAGCCTGCTCTTACCGTAAATTCGATAAAAGCGCCGAATTAAAATAAAAATACGGTTTTAGCTGATTTCAAAGTCATAACGCCTGTAACGGCTTACGATTAGTAAAACAGACTTTCGTAACGGTTGCATATATTTAGTCGATCATTAAAAAGAGAATAGAATGAAATAATTGCAAAAAGTATGTTTCTTTTCAGTGATTTTGTGCCTTTCAGCCTAAAATCAGCAAATTATGATAATCTGATTTTTAGAGATAAGAAATAAATATTCTTTGCATCCCAATATCGGCTTTACTAACCCTTTCCGGAAGATGTCCTATCGTCAGTTATACTTCACGCGGCATAGCGTCTCGTTGCGTCGAAGATAAAATCAAGGCTTTGCCTTGTGCAGGGAAAGAATAAACTTAATGTATAAATTAACAGATTAAACTAACAATTTAAAAAAGGAGTACAATATGAAGTACAAACTTACAGAGCGGAGAAATCCGCAAAATCCGCAGGCAGCGTCAAAGCTGTATGCCGCGCCTGTAAACGAAGGCAAGGTTTCGCAAAGGGAAATTGCGGCAGACATCGTAGGACTGTCGTCGCTGGCTCGCGGCGATGTTGCCAATGTTATAGATTGTCTCATAGACACGGTGCCTAAGTACCTGCTCATGGGCAAGAGCGTGAGTCTCGGCGAACTCGGCACGCTACGCATATCGTTTTCGAGCGAGGGTGTTGACAATGCAGCAGACTTCAATACGTCAATGATTACGGGCGTCAGAATGCTGCTTACACCCTCGCCGGAACTGCGCAGGGCGATAGAGACAATCCGCTTCGAAAAGGGCGAGTAAAACTGCATACGGATGCAGGCGACAACTACATACGTATGTAAGCGATGACTACATACGGTAGTAAGTGATGG
>JAIRZQ010000109.1 GCA_031267135.1 Prevotellaceae bacterium | reverse complement strand
GATTGCGGGCATGGCAGGGTGGAAACCCGCAGGTGTTCGGTTATAAGTGACCTTTCCCTGATAGAATCCCTAAAAGAATGGACAGGATTGAAGACCCTGGTAAAGATAGAATCGGAACGTTATATTAAAAATACCGGCAAGACAGAAAAAGAAACCCGCCTTTATATCAGTAGTCTTCAGTCTAATGCCGAATTGATAAACCGGTCGGTACGTGCCCACTGGGGAGTTGAGAACTCTTTGCATTGGGTACTTGATGTGGGATTCAATGAGGATAACAGCCGTAAGAGAACCGGATTTGCCGCACAGAACTGTTCGTTGCTCAACAGGATCGCACTGAACCTGTTGAAAAACGAAAAGACAACGAAGGTGGGCATAAGGGGAAAGAGACTCAAAGCAGGATGGGACAACAACTATCTGATAAAACTAATCAAAAATTAGATGCGTTTGCCCTGGTATTGCTGTTGATAGACATGGAAAAAGATTCATCAATTTCGTTATTGGCAACAGGAGCAAAGAAACGGCGGAAAAGTTTTGGAAAACAATAAAGCAGCATGAGATGGAGTATATCGCAAGTGATTATTGGAAAGCATATTCAAACAAAGGCAGCAACATATACTGTTGAGGGATATAACAGCCTGTTCAGACACTTTTGGCAAGAATGAGAAGAAAGGCAAAATGCTATTCAAAAAAAATGGAAATGTTAAAATTATCAATCCTGTTGCTAATGCATTACCGAAATAATATTTTATCTATATTTAATTAGCAATGCCAAAAATATAAATAAAAAATATCAATTATTCACAATTATTTGTTATCAACTGATAACAAGGCAATTTCATTGTCAGGCACGGTAAATGTTGCATTGTAATATCAATCATGTTATCAGGATATTAAAAAATAGAATGTTTCATTAATAATTTATCCTTATTGACTGTATTGTATTTTTTTTATTAATTTTGCACTTTACTCAATAATGCACACATAAAATTGTAGCACAATGTCAAAAGTTATAGCAATAGCAAATCAAAAAGGAGGAGTTGGCAAAACAACCACCGCAGTTAATTTGTCGGCAAGCTTGGCGGTTTTGGAGCATCGTATTTTGTTGATAGATGCCGACCCGCAGGCAAACAGCACATCTACTCTGGGATTTGACCTGAACAATATTCAAAATTCCATTTACGAATGTCTGGTTGACAGAATTTCACCTCGCAATGCAATATTGCATACAGAAATAAAAGGTTTCGACCTGATACCTTCGCATATTGATTTGGTTGGCGCTGAAATTGAAATGGTGAAAATTCCCGACCGCGAACAGATAATGAAAGCAACAATCAGTAATCTTAAAAATGACTATGATTTTGTTATTATCGACTGTTCGCCTTCTCTCGGAATAATTACCGTAAATGCATTAACGGCTGCCGATTCGATAATAATTCCGGTTCAATGTGAATATTATGCGCTCGAAGGCTTGGGAAAATTGCTGAATACAATAAAGATAATACAGGCAAAACTTAATCCCGAGCTTATAATCGAAGGATTTCTGCTGTCGATGTTCGATTCGCGCCTGCGGTTATCAAATCAGGTTGTTGAAGAAGTGCGTTCGCATTTTAAGGATATGGTTTTTGAAACCATCATACAGCGAAATGTTAAACTTGCTGAAGCTCCATCTCACAATAAGCCTGTAATTCTGTACGATGCAGGATCAAGCGGAGCGGCAAGCTATTTGAATTTGGCAAAAGAACTTATACAGAGAATCAAAAAAAGACAGTAGAAAGAAAAGCACTAAATATAAACTCTCATAAATTCTTTATGATTAAGGACAGTATTGTAAAATAAGATATGGTAAAAAAAGAAGCAGCTCTTGGAAAAGGTTTGGGCGCATTGCTTGGAGATGTGCAAAAAGTGGAACAGGTTCGCGAACAGGTTCGTGGAATATCCGAAATAAATATTGATGATATTGAAGTAAATCCTTATCAGCCGCGTACAAATTTTGATGAAGACGCATTGACCGAATTAGCCGAATCAATAAAGGAGCACGGCATAATTCAACCAATAACAGTCCGTCAGATTGATAAGAATAAGTATCAGATAATAAGCGGCGAACGTCGGTACCGCGCTTCTAAAATTGCAGGATTGGAAAAAATCCCCGCATATATCAGAACTTCCAACGATCAGGATATGCTCGAGCTTGCCCTTATAGAAAATATCCAGCGTGAAGATTTGGATGCAATAGAAGTCGCTACAAGTTTTAACCGTCTGATTGAGGAATGCGACCTTACTCAGGAATTGCTTGGAAACCGGGTAGGGAAAAAACGTGCAACCGTTACAAATTACTTGCGGCTGCTTAAACTTCCTGCAGAAATACAGCTGTATATTCGCAACAAGCAAATGTCGATGGGACATGCCAGAGCAATTCTCAATATCGAAAATGCGAAACTGCAAAATACAATTGCAAAAAAGATTGTTGATGAAGATTGGAGCGTACGGCAGGTAGAAGAAGCTGTGAGAAAACTGTTGCAGGAAAAAACGCAAAAAAATACAGCAGCGCAACGTATCGAAGAATTTCCGGAAAAATACTACAAGCTTACGGATTCATTGCGAAAATATTTTAACAGCAGCGTAAATATAAAACCCGATAAAAACGGAGGAGGACGCATCATAATAACATTCGACAATGAAAACGAAATAGATAAATTGCTCGAAAAGCTTGATGCTTGGATTTGGTAGGGAAGTTTATAAAGTTGTAAGGTTTATAAAGTCAATATTAAATATAACAATAGTCAATAAGCAGGCGTCCTGTCGGGACGCAACGTCTGTAGAAAAAGAAACAAAACATGACAGGTTATTTGCGATATTTTAGAATAGAATATTAACAATTAAATATAACAAGTCATGAAAAAATTAATAAACACATTAAAATTTGCAGCAAAATTGCTCGTCGAACCGCGTACTTATGTTTTTGATTATATATTAACAGTATAAGCCCGATATGATTACAGCGCACTCGAGGCAGTGTGGATGTCCCACACGAAGCAGTGGTAATGTCCAACTCGAAGCTGTGGATGTATGCCACTCGGAGCAGTGGAGGCATCCCACTCGAAGCGGTGGGGATGGCGCACTGAAAAAGCAGAAAACAGCCGACAGGTTTATAAACGGCAACAAATAAGCAAATAAACAAATAAACATAATAATATTATAATTGAAAAAACGTTTTATATACATATTGGTTTTTCTGACAGCCGTGATGCAAACGAATACATTGTTGGCGCAAAAAAGTTTTATTCGCGGTTTGCAAGGCAAAGATTCGCTGTCGATGGGTAAAGTATTGCTTGGAACAATGATTTTGCCCGGTTACGGACAGGCATATAATCGCGATTACTGGAAAATTCCCGTTCTTTATGCCGGATTTGGCGGTGGAATAGCTTCGGGACTGTATTTCAACTCAAAAGTAAACGATGCCATATATGCCCGCAATATGCTTTATTATGCACAGTCGGCAGGATTTCCGGAAAGCGTAATGAACGATTATATACAAAAATACCAAAAAACAGCCGACAGTTATGATAATTATAAACGAAACAGAAACTTATCGTACTTTGGCGCGGGAATGTTTTATCTTGCAGGCGCCATTGATGCCGTAGCATCATATAAAACCGACAAAAAAAGCAATCCCAGAACTCCGCAGCGCGCAACCCTGTATTCGGCATTGCTTCCGGGTTTGGGACAGGCATACAACGGCGATTACTGGAAAATACCGATAATTTACGGCGGACTCGGATTTTGCGTGTACTGGATTGACCAGTGCGACAGCCAGTATCAGCGATACAGAACTGCCTACAATAAAAAATATGCAGTAGAAAACGGCACAGGCACCGATTTGGACGAATTTGGCGGACGGTACAGTTCAACAACCTTAAAAAATGCACGCGACATGGCACGGCGAAATCGTGATTTGACAATACTGGTAACAGGCTTGGTTTATATACTTAACATAGTGGATGCTAATGTATTTGCTCATTTGAGTTATTTTGACATTAACGATGAGCTTTCGCTGCAGTGCGAACCTGTATTTATAAACGAAACATCGTTTGCATCGGGAAATATGGCGCCATCGGTAGGCATAAAATTAAAATTGAAATTTTAAATTACAGAATGATGAAAAAAATACTAATTGTTTTTATTGCAAATATTTTATGCTTTAATGCATTGGCACAGCAAAACAATACATTTGATGACGAAACATCAAACGAAGAATATGACTTCGAATATAGCAATACAATCGACAGCCTGCTTTCTGCTTTTTACATGCAAAACGTTGATACGGTCGATTATTTCAATGAAAATGAATATATGCCCGAAGCAGAACTTCACGATTCGGTTTATATCGGCCGCCTGTCGAAAATAGCAAGCGTAGTGCATCTTACATACAATGACATTGTACGCCGGTTTATCATCGTTTATACACAGAAATATCGAAATAATACGGAAAAAATATTAAGCCTCGCTGATTATTATTTTCCTGTTTTTGAAGAAATACTGCACAGTTACAACCTTCCTCTCGAGCTTAAAACAATGTCGGTAATCGAATCGGCGTTAAATCCAACGGCAGTTTCAAAAATGAAGGCAACAGGCATTTGGCAGTTTATGTTTCGCACGGCAAAATCTTACGGATTAAACATAACATCGTTCGTTGATGAGCGCTGCGATCCTGTGGCAGCATGTCATGCAGCGGCAAAATACATGAGTACAATGTATAAAATATTCGGCGACTGGACTCTGGTAATAGCTTCGTATAATTGTGGCGAAGGAAACGTAAAAAAAGCCATCCGCCGTGCAGGAGGCAAAACGGATTTCTGGAGTATTTATCCTTATCTGCCGCGCGAAACGAGAGCTTATATTCCAATGTTTATAGGAGCAACTTATGCCTTGACATATTATAAGGAACACGGGTTGAAAAAAGCGCCGCCGGTAATGCCTGTTGCCGTTGACACCTTTACGGTAAACAGAATGCTGCACTTCGAACAAATATCAAAAGTGATAGGAATTTCCGTTGAAACAATTCGTCGGCTCAATCCGCAATATCGCCGCGATATTATTCCGGGTAAGGAAAAACCATATACGCTTATATTGCCGCACACCTACACCAACATGTTTATCGACAACGAAAATCAAATATACGCCTACAACGATTCCGCTTACTTCAATCCCAAAGTTCTTGCCGCGTCTGCAAATTACAGCACGCCATCGGGAGGAAAACAAATTGTTCACACAGTCAAAAAAGGAGAAACTATTGGCGGAATTGCTCAACAGTACAGGGTTCGTACTGCCGATTTAAAATATTGGAATAATATAGGCTCAAACAATCTGATACGCGCAGGTCAAAAGCTTATCATATACAGAAAGGGTTGATAATATTGACGTAAACTGAAAATAATTATAGTTAATCATGAAAAAGCAAGTCCTTATCAGCCTGTTATTTTTTAGCCATATAATATGCTATGGTCAAAATAACGATAGTATCTCAATCAATATTATTCAGCCGGAGGTTTATGTGGTAAAAGATGAATGGTTTCAGCAACTTAATTTTGATTTGAATATTGAAAATAAAATGTCAGAAAACATTGAACTGATAGAGATTGAACTATGTGTTTATAATAAAAATGAAAATATTATAAATATAAAAAAGCTAAATGATGGCAGTGTTTCATCAAGTATTAAAACAATTCCCGTTAAGCAGATTCGAAAAAAAGAGAAAGTAACAGTTTACAATCCATTTACAGTTTTTAATCCTTACATTGATTTGTACCATTTGAAATATAAGCTGTTCTTTGATAGCGATTCTCAAAATAGCTATACAACAGAAATTGACGTCAAACCTAAATTATATGTTCATAAAACAGATCTGTATCTGCCTTTAAAAGGAAAAATATTTGTTATAGACGGTAATGATTTATACTCAAACCACAGGCGGTTCGACATAAATGATCCTATAGTTCACGAATTGATGGATACTCACACAACGCCGGGAATATTTGCTATTGATTTTTCTGTTATTGACAGTCTTGGAGAAAGATATTCGGGAGATAGGGATAATATGAACTATTATATTTTTGGAAAAACCGTATTTGCACCTGCAAGTGGAAAAATTGTAAAAACGAATAATCGGTATGAAGACAATAAGCCGGGTACCATGAATTTTAATGTTCAAGATGTTAAGACAAATAAGGACTTATTTTCAGGTAATTGTGTTGTAATAGATCATCTTAACGGAGAGTATAGCTTTTTAGTGCATTTGAAAAAAGGAAGCGTAATGGTTGAAGAAGGAGAAATGGTAGTAAAAGGTCAGCCTGTTGCCCAAGTTGGCAATTCGGGATCATCGATGTTCCCTCACCTGCATTATCAGTTAGGGGATAGTCCTGATTATATTAACAGTAATGGTTTACCGATCTGTTTCCATAATTATAATCTGATATCGGGAGATAAAAAAATCGGAAAAGGTTATATTAACACGGGAGATATAGTTGAAAATCAATAAAAAATATAAAAGAACAGGAACAAATTCTTTCTTTATCCGGGCATAGGATATATTATCAAGAATCAAAACAGTCTGTTCTCATCTGTCAAACACAAAATAAAACCCAATCTAATGTTAAATTTTCATGAATTAAGTCGTTTTTGTTAAAATATAATTCATTGACAGTCAGCATACATTTAAAAAAATATTAAAATTTACTGTTTTAAAAGCAGTTTTATATTGTAAAAAGTATTAATTTTGAATGTTTATAAAACTGTACTGTAAAAAAATAACAACCGGTTTTAAAGTGTAAAACCGTATAAAA
>JAIRZQ010000177.1 GCA_031267135.1 Prevotellaceae bacterium | reverse complement strand
ATTTTGCAACCGCAGAAAATACATTTTTTTTACTCATTTCTTTTTTGACCACAAAATTATGAAAACCAACTGATTACATTGTTTCTCAGCCTCACTTTTGTCCACTTCGCCTAATTTTTCATTTCCTTTCTAATGATTTCTATATTTTCAGAGTTTAATTTACCATATTTTTCTTGCAGTTTATTAAAGTTCTGTTCACGTGTATCAGTAAACTTTTTTAAACATGCAGGGCATATTCCTCTGTTTTAAATATTCTACGTTATCCTGATTGCCGTATGCCTCGCGCTCGAATGATATGTTATGATAAGCATTACCCGGCATGAACAGCCGAAGGCATTGCTAATTATATATAGATTTCATGTAATATATGATTATAAATATTTGATTTTCAGCATGCATTATTCCAAAGAAATATCAAAAACTATACTTAATTAGCAATGCCCTTTAGACAGTCCATAACACTTAATTTTATTGGTTTGAAAATGCAAAAATACAGGCAACTTAACAATACAAAAAAAAGAAGCTGCCTTATTTTTGAGACAGCCTCCAGTTATGTATATATGTTATATTTATTTTGGAAGGTCAGCTTCCTGTTTTGATTTGCTTAACTGCGTTTCTGTAACAATTTGTTGTTTCATTTCAACTTCCTTTATCTTATTCTGTGTTTTTTCCGCATTTTCTTCAATCTTTTTTAAGATTTTTTCTTTGTCTTTTTGCAGCGACACAGCATCATCCTGCAGATTTCGCAGTTCTTTTTCTGCTTTTTTCAATTCATCAACGTTTTTCTCAAGCAAAATTGTTGTAACATGCAATTCAACATAAGGCTCCAGCCTGTTCTCAAATTTCTGCACATTTTTGATTATCTGTTCGTCAGTTCCGGATGTGCAAAATTGACCATCTTGCAACGAAACAAGTATATACACTTTGGCTGCATTTTTGTTTTGCTTGTTTTTATCAACTTTTGTGTAAATAGTAACTGTTTCACTGCCGAATTCCGAAAATTTCACATTTTTGTATTCCGTAAAACCTTTTGAAGCGCTTTTGCCTTTTAACCCGCCTGCCGAAAAACGCTTTTCAAGAGCTTTTTCAACGTCATCCGCCTTATATGACAAATCAATTGCAACAGCATTTTGATAACCTATTTTGCTCATCTCAACTGTTGTTTCATACGACTGCGCTCTGCTCAAACAAAGTGCCGACACTAAAATCACACCTGTTATTATTATCTTTTTCATACTTTATAATTTTTTTATTTACTAAAATTTATTAATTAATATATTTACATTGATAAGCAATTATCGTGCCAAATTTTCAATAATTTAAATTGTTATTATTTTTTTTCATACATTATCGAATTTAATGTTAAAATCAAATTTGTCATATTTTTATTTCAAAAATATTTTGCACCTTTGTAACTGCAAAGTTAATTAAGTTTTAATTATTAGAAAATAAATTATGAAAAAAGCGAAAATTTTTATGACAACCGTTATAGTTGTCATTATGATGAACTCCTGTATAGGCTCATTTAAATTAACGAATCAACTTCTTGACTGGAACAGGGATGTAGGAAGCAAATTTGCAAACGAAGTTGTATTTGTTGCCTTTCATATCATTCCGATTTACGTAGTTTGTTATTTGGCAGACTTTTTGGTATTGAATTCTGTCGAATTTTGGGAAGATGGAAACGGATTAGCCTTGAAAAGCGGCGATATTAAAGAATTTGAACACAATGGCGTTTATTACACAGTTTCCAGAAAGCGCAATAAACTTCGCATAGAGCAAACCGATAATAAAAACGTATATGCAGAACTTTCGTACGACAGAATTAAGAAATCGTGGCGTGTGAAAAATGACAATTACAACCGGGAAATAATGCGTTTTCTGGATGACAGCAAAATCGAAGTCTATTTTCCAAACAATAAAAAGCAGATATTCGACGTCAACGAAAAAGGAATTGAAGAACTGCGCGAAATTGTAAGTAATGATATTCCGTTAAAATGACAGAGCGAATTTGTTTTGTTAGGCATTAAATCTTACTGTATTTTTTTAGTATGGTAAGATTTTTCTTTTTTGTTTTTTAATGATTTTGAAAATTATTTTAATCGGTATCGGAGGCGGCGCGGGAAGCGTATTCAGGTATTTAACATCCGTGCTTTTGGCAAAGTACTTTCAATCTGCTTTTCCGATGGCAACATTTATAATAAACTTCACAGGATGTCTGCTTACGGGATTATTGTTAGGCTTTTTTGAACAGCAAGCAGTAAATAATAATTTGAAATTTTTGTTTATCACGGGTTTTTGCGGCGGCTATACAACATTTTCAGCATTTGCAGCAGAAAACTTGAATTTGTTTCAGTCCGAAAATTCAACAACTGCGCTTATTTATATCCTGTCAAGCGCTTTTATCTGCATTACGGCTGTTTGGGCAGGTTTTATCATATCGCAGTTTATTTTTAAAGTCAGATAGCAGCCAACCGCAAGCAAAAAAACATTACAGGACGAAACATTCCGTTTCCTGCCTGTACTTATCGGCAATAATAAAAATGATTATTGAGTCCAAGTCTTTACATCTTCAAGGCTTGGATTTTTCAATCCGAGTTTATGCTTTTTATTCATTCCGCAAACATCGTTAAAAAGTTTAGCCGGTGATAATTTCTTAATGGATTCTGCCATAACGTATCCCATTTTTTGAAGGATTTCGACCCATTCTACCGGTATTCCTATTTGTGTGTATGCTTCGAGAGCATCTTTCACAATTTTCTTTTCGGGACGCATTTGCGGAAAAAACAGTACATCCTGTATCGATGCCGAATTTGTCATCAGCATTGCAAGCCTGTCGATGCCAATTCCCATGCCCGATGTCGGCGGCATTCCGTATTCAAGCGCGCGTACAAAATCGCTGTCGATGAACATTGCTTCGTCATCACCTTTTTCGGAAAGAGCAAGCTGATACTGAAAGCGTTTTAATTGATCTATCGGATCGTTCAATTCCGAATAAGCATTACACAACTCTTTTCCATTGACCATAAGTTCGAAGCGTTCGGTAAGATTTTTATTTGAACGGTGTATTTTCGTTAGCGGCGACATTTCTACAGGATAATCCATAATAAACGTAGGCTGGATATACGATGATTCGCATTTTTCGCCAAAAATTTCATCTGTCAGTTTTCCTTTTCCCATTGTTTCATCAACCTCGATGTTTAATTTTGCGCATACTTCACGCAGTTGGTTTTCGTTCATTTCCGAGATATCAAATCCGGTATGTTCTTTTATTGCATCAAGCATTGTAATTCGGCGAAACGGACGCTTAAAATCAATAATATTTTCGCCTGACCTTACTTTTGTCGTGCCGTGCAATGCGAGAGCCACGCGCTCTATCATTTCTTCCGTGAAATCCATCATCCAGAAATAATCTTTGTAGGCAACATAAATTTCCATTACCGTAAATTCCGGATTATGACTGCGATCCATGCCTTCGTTACGAAAATCTTTTGAAAATTCGTAAACTCCGTTAAAACCGCCGACTATCAAACGTTTCAGATACAGTTCGTTTGCAATTCTCAAATACAGCGGAATATCCAAAGCGTTGTGATGCGTTACGAAAGGACGTGCTGCCGCACCTCCGGGAATGGATTGCAAAATTGGCGTTTCTACTTCGAGATATCCGCGCCCGTTGAACATTTCACGCAGCGTATTGATTATTTTTGTACGTTTTATAAATGTGTCGCGCACTTGCGGATTTACAATCAAATCGACATATCGCTGACGGTAACGCTGTTCGGGATCAGTGAATACATCAAAAAACTGTCCGTCTTTTTCTTTCACTACGGGTAACACTTTAAGCGACTTGCTGAGCAGTGTTATTTCGCGCGTATGAATCGACAGCTCGCCTGTTTGCGTAAAAAAGGCAAATCCTTTTATGCCGACAATATCGCCAATGTCCATCAGCCGCTTAAAAACAGTATTATACATTGTTTTGTCGTCGCTCCGGCAAATGTCATCGCGCTTTATGTAAATCTGAATTTTTCCTTTTTCATCCTGAATTTCAAAAAACGAAGCGCTACCCATAATGCGCCTCGACATTATTCGCCCGGCGATGCATACATCCTGAAAATTTTCTTTTTCGGGTGAAAATTCTTTATGTATCTGTTCAGTATCCGTATTTACAGGATACAAAGCGGCAGGATAAGGATTTATTCCGAGCGCTTCCAGTTCTTTAAGAGCATTACGGCGTAATATTTCCTGTTCGCTTAATTCAATGTTACTCATACTTTTTGATATGTTTTATTAAAAATCACGCAAAGGTAAAAAAAGTTTTAATGTTACATGCCGTTCATTTAGTAAAGTATGAGAGTTTTTTACCTGTGACTGCATTTGTCGGTTGAAATTAGTATGCAAACTTTAGTAGCCTTCTAAATATTACAAATTGAAAAGGCAATCACATTATATATGTAATTGCCTTAAAACTAACTGCTTGCGACTCCGACAGGACTCAAACCTGTAACCTTCTGATCCGTAGTCAGATGCTCTATTCAATTGAGCCACGGAGCCTTTTTTATCGTTTTATGCTTCCGATGGTGTGCTTGCAGAAACAAAACGTTTTTCTTTCAATCTTGCTTTTTTACCCGTAAGGTTACGCAGATAGTAGATTCTTGCTCGGCGCACTTTTGCATATTTGTTAATTTCAATATTTTCAATGAAAGGCGATGTTATCGGAAAAATACGCTCCACACCAATGCCATCCGAAATTTTACGGACAGTAAACGTTTTTGCGCTTCCCTTTTTCACCTGTATCACAACTCCGCGAAAATTTTGAAGCCTTTCTTTATTACCTTCTTTAATTTTGTAAGTAACAGTAACAGTATCACCTGCTTTAAATGCAGGAAATTCTTTTTGTTGTTCGTTTGCAAATGCCTGTTCGGCAACTTTTATCAAATCCATTTTTTTATATTTTATGTTTATGCAGGCAACATTATTGAACATAAATAAGCGGTTGCTCTGATTTTGGGCTGCAAAGATAATATTTTTTTATGAAACGCAAATATTATTCCCCAAAAATTATTTTTTTGTTAATTCACTGATTTTTTTAAAAAATTCATCAACGCCTGTAATTAAGTCGCTGGTAATATTTTTGTAATGGTTGCGTATTTGTTTATCATTTTTACCGCCAGGTTTATTTGACCGTTCAAACATTTCGTTACGGAAATCTACCACATCGTTGATAATTTCCATAGCTTGTTCTTTTTTATTGGGATACAGATAAATCAAAGTATAACAGTCATTTAAAACTTCGTCTATCAAATAATCAATATCCTTTTTCAGATTACGTAATTTTGCCATAATATATATGTATTTTGTCTATTTTAAGACGCAAAGTTAATAAAAATAATTTATAGCGATGTATTCATCAAAAATATTCAGCATAAAATTAGCCGCAGGTCAGGAACTGTGCTTAATTTTATTTGTCAGAGGCAATCTTTTTCATGCATTCGCAAAATATTAAAGGTTAAATTCATTATTTGAAATACCGGTTTATTCGTCCGCGTGTAATTCAAAAATTTCATATATATTTGCATCCATGTCGGGAATTTATATTCATATACCGTTTTGCAAACAGCTTTGTTATTATTGCGATTTTCATTTCAGCGTATCGCTTGCGCGAAAAAAGGAAATGCTTGATGCGATATTGAAAGAAATACAAATGAGAAATGGAGAGCTGAAAGAAATTCCCCAAACGCTTTATTTCGGCGGCGGAACTCCAAGCATATATTCGCCGGATGAGCTGAAAATTATTATAGATGAAGTTAAAAAAAATTTTTACATTGCCAGTTTTCGAGAATTGACAGTAGAAGTGAATCCTGATGATTTAAGCGAAAAATATTTGGAAGACCTATACAATTTGGGTGTAAATCGTTTAAGTATAGGAATACAGTCGTTTTCCGATGAACATTTGCGTTTTATGAACAGGCGGCATACAGCAAAACAGGCGATAGAATGTATAACAGCAGCGCAAAATGCGGGTTTCGGGAATATCAATATTGATTTGATTTATGGATTTCCTCAACTTGGATTACAGCAATGGCGTAGAAATATTGGTATTTTTATCGACTTGGATATTCCTCATCTTTCGGCTTACCATCTTGGAATTGAACCGCGAACAGTATTTTATAAACGCTTTGAGAAAGGCGAATTGCAGCCTGTCGATGAAAAATCAAGCATGAGACAATATGAAATTCTGGAAAAAATGACGTCAGATGCAGGTTTTGAACATTATGAAATATCAAATTTTGCAAAAAACGCTTTATATTCAATTCACAACACTGCATATTGGCAAGGCAAGCCGTATATTGGCTTTGGAGCGTCTGCACATTCATACGATGGAAATAAGGTTCGCCGCTGGAATATTGCGAGCAACAGGCGGTATATTGATGCCATAAATACAAATCAAACTTTTTGGGAAGACGAAAGTTTAAACACAGCCGAATGTTACAACGATTATATCTTAACTTCGTTGCGAACAGTTTGGGGAATAAGTATCGTTCATGTCAAAAACACATTCGGCGAAAAGTTCTGCAATTATCTGTTAAGGCAATCTCTACGCTTTATACGGCAACGATTATTGATTTGCGATGAAAGCCAGATAAAGATTCCGTCTAAACATTTCCTAATTTCTGACGCTATTATACGCGAATTATTTTATGATGAATAAAATCAAAATATTTCATGTAAATTTGCACCATAATTTTTAATTATGAGAATAGATATACTAACCGTTGTTCCCGAATTACTCGAAAGTCCGTTGAACTGTTCGATTGTGAAACGCGCACGCGACAAACATGTTGTTGAGATATTTGTACACGATATTCACGATTACGGAAAAGGAAACTATCGTCAGGTGGATGATTATTCTTTTGGCGGAGATTCGGGCATGGTACTTATGATTGAGCCTGTTTTTAACATGATAGGCGACCTGAAAAACGAGCGCGATTATGACGAAATAATTTACCTGTCGCCTGATGGTTTGCAGTTTACTCAAAACGAGGCAAATCGCCTGTCAACAAAAGAAAACATAATAATCCTTTGCGGACATTTCAAGGGTGTTGACCATCGTATCCGCGAGCATCTTATCACACGCGAAATTTCAATCGGCGATTATGTCATTTCAGGCGGAGAACTTGCTGCGGCAATTATCACAGATTCTATTGTGAGAATTATTCCCGGCGCAATTTCGGATGAAACTTCGGCTCTTACCGATTCGTTTCAGGATGGATTGCTTGCGCCGCCGGTATATACGCGACCTGCCGAATTTAACGGATGGCAGGTTCCCGATGTTTTGTTATCGGGAAATCATAAAAAAATTGCAGAATGGCAGGAAGAACAGGCAATAGCAAGAACAAAGCTTTTGCGTCCCGAAATGCTTAAATAAGAATGATTGAGATTTACAATCCGGTATTTTAAAATTTCAATCTGTGAAAAAAAATATACCAATTTGCACCTGAAGCGTAAACATATCCGGGTAAATTGAAACATATTTTTAATATTTTTTTATTTTAAACAAAGTGATTACCTTTGCAGGCTGTAAAACGCTTAAAATATAGAAATGTCAAAAGTAAAAGTTTCTGCAATATCATATCTTAATACTGTTCCGTTTATTTACGGATTGCAAAACTCGTCGGTATTATCAAAAATCGACATCGCTTTTGACGTGCCATCGACTTGTGCAAAGCGACTGCAAAACAATACAGCAGACATAGGCATTGTACCTGTTGCCGTAATTCCTTTGCTGCAACAATATTACATAATAAGTAATTTTTGTATAGGCGCAAAAGGTAAAGTGCGAACCGTAGCATTATTTTCAAATTCAAGTATCGACCGGATAAAAACAGTATATCTTGATAACGATTCGCGCACATCGGCGCTGCTTGTACGGATTTTGGCTCACGAGTACTGGAAAATATCAGTAGAATTTAAACCTCTTGATATTTTAAGATATGACGAAGAAAACGCAGGATTTATGCTTATAGGCGATAAGGCATTTGATGCCGAAAAACTGTTCAAACATTCATTTGATTTGAGTGAAGAATGGTATAAATTCAAAAAATTGCCGTTTGTGTTTGCAACGTGGACAGCCAATAAAAAATTAGATAAAGATTTTTTGTGCGAATTTAACGCCGCTCTTGCTTTTGGCATCAAAAACATTCCAAATGCCGTAGAAATGCAAAGCAACGGTATTGATAAAAAAACGGCAATAGAGTATTTTGAGCAAAACATAAGTTTTGAATTTGATTCGTTGAAACGACAGGGTCTAACCGAATTTTGGAATCTTGCACTCGAAGAACTAAAGCGCGACCGAGTCCGATGATTTTTACCGAAATATTATTGCATTACGCGAATTAACCGAAAATACAAATGTAAAAATAAAAATCATGTTCTCTATTTATTATAAAATACAAAATACAATAATACAAAGCGCAGATATAAAAATACTGCAAAAAACAGACTGTCAGGATATTATTTGGATTGATCTGAATGACCCGACAGGCGATGAAAAACGCGAAGTAGAGATATTTTTGGAAACCGAAATCCAAAGTCGCGCACAAGCCGAAGAAATAGAAAGTACATCTCGATATTTTGAAACTGAAAACGCAATTTTTGCAAACACAAACTTTCTTATTTCTCAGCCCGAATCATTCATCTACGACACAGTTTCGTTTACCCTGTGTAAAAATATATTGATAACTTTGCATAATTCCGATTTGCGAACGCTTACCGAAACAGGTCGCAAACTGCAACGAAATCCGCAGCTTATGCCAACAGGTTTTCATTTAATGATAGCAATACTCGAACAGCGCATCGACCTTGATGCAGACATGATTGAAGGCATAGCAAAAGAAATAGCATACATGAGCAAGCAAACAAGTTTGGGCGAAAAGGTTGATGAAGAACAACTGCTGTATATAAACCAAATGCAGGAAAATACAATGCTTATACGCGAAAATATCATCGACAAGCAAAGAGTGCTTTCGAGTATTTTGCGAAGCAATAAATTTCCACACGATTTGTATCAAAAATTAAACTTCATGATTAAGGATATAAATTCTCTGATAAACCACACCGATTTCAGCTTCGAACGTTTGGAATATCTGCAAAATACCTTACTCGGTCTTATCAATATAGAGCAAAATAAAATTATAAAAATATTTACCGTGGCGACAGTCATATTTGCTCCGCCTACGCTTATCGCAAGCATATACGGAATGAATTTTAAAATTATTCCCGAACTGAACTGGGTAGCCGGTTATCCTTTTGCAATAGGTCTTATGGTTATCGTATCGCTGATAATTCTATGGTATTTCCGAAAAAAAAAATGGTTATGACATATCCTAATATTTGTAAAAATAAATGAAAACGTTAAAAATAATATTACTTCTAATAAGTATTCACGTGTCGGCAGAAGCCTGGACAAACGACACAATACAGCAAAAAATTGTATGGAAATTTGATATAAACAGAGGCATAGATGCTGTAGCAGCGCGCACTGTAAGCAAAAATATCACGGCAGCCGAACAGCAAAAAGCCGATTACATCATAATGCAACTCAATACTTACGGAGGCGAACTTGGCGCTGCTGATTCTATACGAACCAGAATACTGAACTGCAAAATTCCCGTACTGGTTTTTATCAATAATCAGGCAGCATCGGCAGGAGCGCTCATTGCTATTGCCTGCGACAGCATTTACATGCATTCGGGCGGAAGCATAGGCGCAGCAACAGTTGTTGACCAGACAGGCGCAGTGCTCCCCGACAAATATCAATCGTTTATGCGTTCAATGATGCGAGCGACAGCTGAAGCGCATGGAAAAAAAACAGTTACAAAAAACGGAAATGCAATCGAAATTTGGCATCGCGATCCGCAAATAGCACAGGCAATGGTTGATCCGTCAATAAAAATCGAAGGAATTATCGAAGAAGGAAAAGTGCTTACATTCACAACACAGGAAGCAATCAAAAATGGATATTGCGAAGGCGAAGCCGAAAATATCAACGAAATATTGCAAAAAGCAAACATAACTGATTGTCAAATAATAGAATACAAACCTACAGTCACAGATGGAATAATAAACTTTCTGCTGAATCCGATAGTGCAGGGTATTTTAATTTTGCTAATGTTTGGCGGAGTTTACTTTGAATTGCAAACTCCCGGAGTCGGCTTCCCGCTTTGCGCAGCCGTATTCGGCGCAATACTGTATTTTTCACCGCTTTATATCGAAGGACTTGCAGAAAATTGGGAAATCATCGTTTTCATCACAGGAATGATACTTCTTCTTGTTGAAATATTTGTAATTCCCGGCTGGGGAATAGCCGGAATTTCGGGAATAATACTGATAATATTCGGACTCACAATGAGCATGATAGACAATAATGTTTTTCATTATGAAAACGAATTTGACATTAGCATTATTGTCAAGCCGCTTGCGCTTGTGGTTACATCAATATTCATGTCGGGAATAGGAATAATGTATTTTGGAAAAAAATTATTAACCAGCCGAATTTTTAACATTTCGCTAAAAGCAGAACTAAATGCAGATGAGGGATTTGTAAGTGTCGAAACAGATGAAAAATCATTTGCAGGAATTATATGTACAACAATCACACCATTAAATCCATCGGGCAAGGTAATAATTGAAAATGAAGTATATACCGCTATTGCCGAACACGGATTTATAGAAAAAGGCGAAATGGTAATTATCACTCGGTTTGAAACGGGACAGTTATATTGCGAGAAAAAAACTGTTGGATAAAAAAAGTTAAAAACAAAGAATTTATTTTGCAGAATCAAAAAAATGATTTATCTTCGATAAAAATAATAAACAAATTTTAATAAAATCAACATAGCCATGGAGAAGATTACAATGACCTTCAATGAGTTAAGAAGGATTAAAGATGCGTTGCCAAGCGGCAGTTCGCAAAAAATTGCAGACACATTAGGTATCAGCGTCGAAACTGTTCGTAATTATTTTGGGGGAAAACATTACGAAGGAAGTTCTATCGGTATTCATTTCGAACAAGGTCCTGATGGAGGAATTGTTTCGATTGACGATCCGACAATCCTCAATTTGGCTAAGGAAATATTAGCTGAAACAAATGTAGAGTAAAATTATATATAGTCTCTATAATAAAATTTGTCTGAAAAGTCATAAAAATATACACAAAAAGCAATGAAACTTCATAAAATATAGAAATATCAGGTATTTAATCAATGATATTTAGAGTTTTATGTTTTATTGTTTTGTGTTGAAAATGGCTTTATAGTTATTTTTTAAAATTATCCGAAAAACAAAATGCAAACGTATGATTTGATAATCATCGGCGCAGGAGCTGCAGGACTGCTCGGTGCAGGTACGGCAGCCGAAAAAGGTTTGAAAGTTTTGCTGATAGAAAAAATGGAAAAGCCTGCACGTAAAATCCGTATTTCAGGCAAAGGACGCTGTAATATCACAAGCACAAAGCAGCACGACGATTTTCTTTCGCACGTTTATCCAAACAGTAGGTTTTTGAATCCGGCATTACGTAATTTTTCAAATTTCCAAACAATTGATTTTTTTAACTCGCTTGGTTTGCAAACAATTATAGAACGGGGCGAACGTGTTTTCTCAAAATCGGGCAAGGCTTGGGATGTAGCCGAATGTCTTGTAAAATGGGCAAAAAAATCGGGAGTAGAAATAATCTGCAATGCAAAGGTAGAATCGCTGAATATTGAGAACGGCAAAATATGCAGCGTGAATGTCGATTTTGGCAACCACGAAAAAACTATCGAAGCAAAATATTTTTTAATTGCAACAGGAGGAATATCTTATCCATTAACAGGCTCTACGGGCGATGGCTATAACTTTGCAAAACAGGCGGGACACACAATTACCGACTTGCATCCTTCGCTCGTGCCGCTCAAAATAAAAAATCACAATACGCAATTAAACAAACTTCAACTTAAAAACGTTTCGCTTTCACTGTACGTTGATGGCAATTGTATTGATGACGAATTTGGCGAAATCAAGTTTAATAAAACAGGCATAACAGGCGCACTGACATTGCGGTTGAGCCGAAAAGCCGTTGGCGCAATGACAGCAAAAAGATGTGTAGAACTGCAATTGGATTTGAAACCTGCCTTAAATTACGAACAGCTGAAAAACCGTATCGCACGCGAAATGCAAACTGTAAAAACAAATCACACTTTACTTTGCAAACTCTTGCCTCAACAAATAATCGCCGTATTTGCAGAAAAAGCAAATATCAAACTGCAAAATCGAATTACAGACACCGACATGGAAAAAATTATCAAATCGTTGAAGAATATCACATTTGAAATATCCGGATTTAACGGTTTCGACGAAGCCATTGTTACTGCCGGCGGCGTATCACTGCATGAAATAGATTCTAAAACCATGCAATCAAAAATAATGAAAAATCTTTATTTTGCAGGTGAAATAATAAATCTTGATGCAAATACCGGTGGATATAATCTGCAAATCGCTTTTTCGACAGCTCGCCTTGCTGCGCAAAATATTGCAAGACAGTTGAAAAAAAATTTTTGAAGTGTAATGTTTTATACATTTCAAGTTCTACTGAAATATTCTGACGAGCAGTTTTTTATTTTAAATTGACGCTTTCATATTGCCGATAAAACGCTTGGGAATCATAAAATAAAAGAGAGCATCATGTAATTTTGATGCTCTCCCCACTTCATTAACATTAAAAAAGATTTATTCAGCAACAACCTCAAATTTGATTGAAGATTTTATATCACGATAAATTTTAATTTCAGCGTCAAAAGTTCCGAGTTCCTTTACCATATTTTCGCCTCCAAGTATTACGATATTTTTACGGTCTATCTCAAAGCCTTTACCCGTAAGGGCTTCGGCAATTTGAATATTTGTAACCGAACCAAAAATTTTGCCTGTGGAACTTGCTTTTGCTCCAATGGTAATTGTCAGTCCTTCGAGTTTTGCAGCCAATGCGGTTGCATCTTCTCGAAGTTTTGTTTCCTTATGCGCTCGCTGGCGCATGTTTTCGGCGTGCATTTTTTTTGCCGAAAGAGTTGCCATAATTGCAAATCCTTGAGGAATAAGATAGTTTGTCGCATAGCCATTTTTAACCGTTACAACATCATCTTTATGACCTAAATTTGCTACGTCCTGTTTCAATATAATTTCCATTTAAATTCCTCCAAAATTTTATTTCAACATATCGGTTACAAATGGAAGTAAAGCGAGATGACGGGCGCGTTTTACCGCTTGTCCCACTTTGCGTTGAAATTTCAACGATGTTCCTGTCAGTCGACGAGGAAGAATTTTTCCCTGTTCGTTAAGAAACTTTTTCAAAAATTCCGCATCTTTGTAATCAACGTATTTGATACCGGCTTTTTTGAAGCGGCAATATTTTTTACGTTTTACATCTGTCTTTGTAGGATTTAAATATCTGATTTCTTCTGCCATGTTATTGTCCTCTCCTGCTTTAATTATTTGTTACTTCTTCTTTTTTCAGCATATTCAACAGCATGTTTATCCATTCTGAAAGTTAAAAACCGAATAATACGCTCATCGCGGCGATACTGAATTTCAAGTTTTTTAATAAGTTCACCTTCCGACTTGAATTCTATAAGATGATAGAATCCTGTCGTTTTCTTTTGAATCGGGTAAGCCAGCTTTCTCAAGCCCCAATCATCTTCGTGTACGACTTCGCTTCCGTTTTCGGTCATGAAATCACGAAATTTTTTAACTGTTTCCTTTACCTGGCTTTCTGATAAAACGGGAGTTACAATGAAAACAGTCTCATAATGATTCAACATAATTTTTATTCTAAAATTAGATTATTAATATAATTATTAATTATTTTTGAGGTGCAAAGGTAATCAAAATTTATAGACTGCAAAATAATTTTCAAAAGATTTTTTTGATAAACTTTTTTGAGATTTCATTTTTAAATTAAGCACGAAACTCTATTAACCTGATTTTTGAGCAAGAAATTTCAAAAAATGCATAATTGAGATTATTTTATTATACTTATAATTGAAAATCAAAATAATAAAATCTGACAGAATTTAAACTTACTTCAAGACTAATACACAGAATTAAATTTATAATTTTAATTCTGATTAATAAATTATTCAAGATGCCATTTCACTACTTGTGGCTGATTTATCAACACCGGAAATATTAAAATGGAACATTTATGTTGAAATGGTATTTTGTTATAAAAAAATTTATTACCTTTGCGCTTCATTTGGTACCATGGCCGAGTGGTCAGGCAGCGGTCTGCAAAACCGCGTACAGCAGTTCGAATCTGCTTGGTACCTCTATTTGTATTGATAATCAAAGTGTTCAAAAATAAAATTTGATTCTTAAAAAAGAAAACAGGATCTTTATTATCAGCACAATTTTTAAAAGCAGTAGAAATAATCTATCTATTAACAAACAAAGAGCATGTATTTTTTGGTACATGCTCTTTTAACAATGAAAAGTGCAAAAAAACATCATATTATTTCATCTAAATACATTCTGCATAAAATTCTGCGGTGTAGGTTTTGCTCGTTATTTCCTGTCATATTGACTTTGTTCCTAACCTGAAAAACAAAAAACGTTTAGTATTTAGTATTTATGTGTTGTATGAATTAATTCAAATTTTGGTAGTGTCTTAAATTATCAGAAATCATTATTTCCGAAAACTCCTGTTTTATAATAATATCTTTCAATATACATTCCTATAACGTTATCGTGAATCTGTTCATTCTTTGAAAAA
>JAIRZQ010000071.1 GCA_031267135.1 Prevotellaceae bacterium | reverse complement strand
AGTTTAACGATTAAATATTTTCAAGATGGGAACAATTAAAAAAGGTATTTTAGGCGGCTTTTCCGGCAAGGTCGGGACAGTCGTAGGTGCAAACTGGAAAGGCATCAGTTATATGCGCTCACTCCCGCAGCACGTCAAAAATCCCCGCACGGAGGGGCAGGTCAGCCAGTGAAGCAAATTTGCGCTTACGCTTAACTTCCTTAAACCGGTAACCGGTTTTCTTCGCACAGGCTGGAAACTGTACGCACACCGGCAATCACCGTTCAACGCCGCGATGTCGTACACTTTGGCAAACGCCATAACAGGAACTTACCCCGATTATGCCATTGACCCGAGCAAAGTACTGGTTTCTCGCGGCTCGCTTGCTCCGGCTGCCGGAGCTTCGGCAACACCGGTGGGTGGCGGAACAATCACATTCGCATGGGAAGACAATTCCGGCATTGGCACAGCCAAACAAACCGACAAGGCGTTAATCGCCGTCATCAATCCGACCAAATCCGAAGCCGTTTACGACACCGCAGGCGCCGAACGTATGACAGTCACGCAGGATATTATCGTTCCTGCCGACTGGGTTGGTGAAGACGTCGAGGCATACATGGGCTTCATATCCGAAGATAGCAAAGAAGTTGCTAGCAGCGTGTATTTGGGGACAATTACCGTTGCTTAAACTCAGATAAGCCGAAAGGTAAATGTTTTCTTGCAAATTGAAAAGAGCCGCCGCAAGCGGCTTTTTTTCGTGCCGAATAAAAATCAAAAGAGCGGTAAACTTATTTTACCACTCTTTATTTTTTTGTACTTTCGTACGCAAATTCATTTCCCAACAGTCTAAAATTCTTACATTATTATTGCAAGAGATTTGCGCTAAAAATTAGTAACAGGTTTATTTATAGTATATATTTGATATGTGCCAGTTTCCAAATTTGCATTTGCAACTCTTTCTATAACAAAGTTTGCCGTATGCCAATAAACTGCTTTGCTTATTATAGAGTCATCATAAATTTCTCTGTCTATATTTACGAAAAAAGCAGGTTTCATGTCTATTTGTCTTTTTTCCAATTTTTCAGAGCCTGAATGGTTTCAGCACCTGCAAAGCCATCCACTTCCAATCCGGCATCTTTTTGAAATTTTTTGATTGCCGTTACCATTGCTGCATTACAAACAGTGTAACCTTGCGAATCGGTTTCAATATCGCTTTCTGCGAAATAGCCGTGTTTAACCAACAGCATTGCCAAAACCTTAACATCTGTTCCACACGAATCCAAGGATATAGATCTTTCTCCCAAACCACAGATACGGGGTATGGAAGCAGTAGTTTTTGTTTTCGTAGTCTCATTTTGATTCTTTTCTGGAGAAAAAGGTCTTGCTGTTGGATATCTGTCTGTTGCAGAAGAACTACTTCTCGAAGAAGAACTGCTACTTGAGGAGGAAGAACTACTGGAAGAAGGTGTACTTCTTGGCGACGAATACCTACCAGAACTTGAACGATGCGAACTGTGGCTGCGGTGTCCTGCAATAAGATAAGAATCGTCCGAACCAAATTTAATAATGTACTTCTGTAATGTTTTCTGTTTTTTTTGAACCAAAGCATTTCCGTCATCATTATTTGTCGGAGGTAAAACAGTATCAGGGATACCACCGACAGTTGGATTTGCTGCAACTTTTGCCGTTGCAGCAATAAGCAATGCGCTTAAAAGTTTTTTAAATTTCAGTTTCATAAATAATTTGTTTATCTGTTAATATTCCATTTTGTAAAATCCACCTGACTTTCTACCTTTTCTTCTATGCTGTCAGTCAAAGCAGGAAAGAAGTCAATATCGGTAATAATTTGCATATCTTCCACGCTCATTGCATAAGTAGATAAAGGCTTACGACCACTTTCATTTGCAAACATAAAAGCAATGGCATACCAATTTTCATTATCATTTTGCAAAAGCGTTTTGAAAAAGGCATCGGGGACAGCTACTTTATTTGAGCCGATTGTTTTCGGCAGTCTTGACACAATCGGACCGCATATTACATAGATTTTTCCTTTTTGTGCAGCCAACTCGCGCACTTGCTCCTCTAAATTTTTCCAAATACCTCCGTTCAAGTTTTTATTCTGTGGGCAAATATTTGAAAGATAAAATGATTCTTTCATTGCCTGCTCACTCCATTTCATATCACCAGCCGGAGCCATATGACCTCTGTCCCAACCAGAATTTGAATAATCGTAAGTAGTTGCTGATTTTTCATAAGGAACTTCGGGGTCAGGCAAAAACGCATCAAAGCGGGGTATAGTACCTTCAACTTCCTCTTTTGTGAGTTCGTATGCCACCCAATTAGGAATTTTCCAATCGGAATTATAACTTACCGTATATCCGATATGGCGAATAATCTGTTCCTGCTTTCCTGTAATTTTCGCGGGAATTTCGATTTTTTCTACTTTATCAGTAGAGGAATTTTCTGTGCCGTTTTCGGGGCAATTTATTGTTTGTAGAGCCGCTAAACAAACGGTAATTACAAATCCTATTGCAATCAGAATTAAATTTACTTTTATAGATTTAGACGAATTATTCATAAACATTATTGTTTACATGTGGTATGTCAATAAAACATATTTCAGAAAGTTTTTCACCTGTCAGGTCAACTTCCTTTGACAGGCGGTTTGCCTGTCTTTCAATCGTTTTTTCAAACAGATTTCTGACAAAACGGGCATTGCCGAAATGCTTGTCTTTATTTGCAACTTTATTTTCCAAATACGCTTTCAAAGGAATTTCGATATCTTTAGAAATTGTGTAATCAAATTCTTTTGCATTTTTTTCAAAGATTTGATACAATTCTTCGGCAGAATAATCGGGCATTTTAAATGGGCTGATGGAAGAGAATATATGGGTGAATACAAAAATGATAAGAAACACGGTGCAGGATATTACAAATGGAAAGATGGAACAGCATTTGAAGGCACCTTCAAAAATGACTGGCAGGACAAAGGCACTAAAAAATATCCCGACGGGGTTATAAGCACGTATGAAGGCGTTTGGACAAGGTACGACACAAAATTTACAGGAACAGTAACTTACGCGGATGGAAGTATTTTTGAAGGCGAAGACAGGTCGGGCAAATTAAAAGGGAAACTGACTTATCTCGACCACCGTTTTGAAGGCTTGTGGGAAACTAAAAAAAACAGATACATGCGAACAGGCGTTTTGTATTACGACAATGGCGACCGCTACGAAGGAAGCCAGTATAAAAAAGACGGAATATGGCTGAAAGATGGAAAAGGCAAAATGACAACAGCCGGCGAAACCGTTATTGGCATCTGGAAAGATGACGAACTGGTAAAAGAACAGAAAAGAACGGTTAACAAAACAGAATAAAAATAAAAATAGAAATGATATGAAAAGTATAATAATTTCGGTAATATTATTAATTGCTTCAATATCTACTGCTTTTGCTCAAAATGCAGTAGATATAGATGAGTGTGGATGTTTAGAGAAGCATGCTAAAATAGCAGGTGTGTCTATTGAAACATTCTATGTTGGGTATGAACAAAACATGTATAATATTGACAACAATATGAAAGATTTTATGGAATGTTTAAAAAATTGTAAACAAGAACCCAAAAAATCCTCACCACAATCTGCTACAACCATTCCACATGGTGGAACTGTAGTAGGCAAGTCAACAAAGCGCACTGTTTACGTGGATGGTAGAACACCGATAGTAGTAGATGAAAATATTGCCGGTATTGCTAATTCTGCTCCTTCATCACCTGCTGCTAATACGAAAACAGCAGGCAGTTCTACAACGCAAGGAAAAGGCAATGATAAACGACCTGCAAATCCCCCAAAGGTTGGTCAGCTAAGGAGCAATAAACAATCTAATCCACAACGAAATAATGAATATTGGAAACAAAGGAGAATGGAAACGGAAAGAAAAAACAAAGAAAATTGGGCATTGGCCGATGCCATAGCACATGCTATTGTTGACCCTATGATAGCCGATGCTGTACATTCTGCTCTTTCTCAACGAGGTGTACAAATGGACGTCTATGTATATGAAATCATAGCAAGGGAAATAAGAAATTTGGAAGAATCAGAAACTGATAATCCTGATACAAAGCAAGAGAAAGTCAAGATACGGAACAGGCCTATTAAATTATTGGGTGCTAACGGTACAGATGCAGGCAACACAACATTAACTGAAGATGAAACACAAATAAATACTTTACGCACAAGTACGATGGTAACAACAGATCCGAGCAATAATTCTAATATTGTTCATACCTTGCCTAATATCGACAATCAGCAGAATGAGAATACCGTGAATAATTTGAACGACAGGCATGTTACAGAACAGAGAAGCGCTGTATCGGAACAAGCAGAGGCTGTTACAGAAAACAGCGGACAGAATAATTCTTACAGTCAGCCAAATAATCAGCATATTGACGGCAATTCTCAATTAAGCGCCAATACCGAATATCGCACTCCGCTTGTTACAAACAGTGAACATCTTACTTTTAATGAAATCATTAACGATCCGAAAGCACGCGAGGTAATTGACAATACACCGGATGGAGGAGTGTTATATGTAGTGGAAGTAAAAGAAGAAAGAAAGTATTTTGAAAGTAAAGATATAAATGGAAACGGGATTCAAAATACAGGAGAGATATATGTTGTTATGTCCGAAGACAGAGAACGCAGTTTTTGTTGTTTTTCTGAAGATGACGCTATTACGAAAAAGAGGAATTGTTTGCTGAAGACGCAAAAAAGGCGATTAATAATCAATTATCAGAATTATCGGAGAAAAATAAAAATGTAACTATAGATTTTCAAAATGGAGCAGACCCTGTTGAGCAGTTCAAATCGCAAGTTGATCTGTCAACGACAAAAGTGGAGTTGGCACACTATGAAATAAAAAAAATAATTCCTGTTAAGAAAGTAGTTACTCCATCTGTAACATCCGAACAGCAAGAACAAGAAATTCCACAGGTTGTTACTCCGCCTCCTGCATCTGAGCAACCTGATTCAGAGTCAAAAACGCCCACCGAATCAGCTGATGATATCAACTATGATTAATCCATAAAACATGAAAAAGTATTTGATTTTATTATTATTAGGAGTTCCATTAACTTTATTTTCGCAAGAAAGAGTTACCGGCAAATGCATAAATGGCGATTGCAAAAATGGAGAAGGTACATTTTTATTCGATAATGGGGTTTAATGTTCAAAAAGTAGGATAAAAATGCAGCAAAATCATTTAATGTTCAAAATTCAGGATAGAATTAAAGAGGTTGCCGGTACCGGCAACCTCTTTAATTAAAAGAATGTCTGAAATACTCGTCAATAAAGATTTTCCGGTTGTTTTTAGATAGTCCGTTGTGATTGCGCAACTTTGTTTTCAGGTCGGTAAACTGTCCTTC
>JAIRZQ010000060.1 GCA_031267135.1 Prevotellaceae bacterium | reverse complement strand
TTATTTTTTTGTACTTTCGTACGCAAATTCATTTCCCAACCGTCTAAAATTCTTACCTTATTATTGCAAGAGATTTGCGCTAAAAATTAATAACACATTGATTTATAGTATATATTTGATATTTACAAGTTTTCAAAACTACTGCAAACATAAATGAGTGCTCATTCTATTTTTAGGCATGAGCTTTCTTTATTCTGTAGTTTGGGTATGGCGGTACCTTAGAAGAAGATCAAGGCGAGCATCATGCCTTTTTGTTTGGTGCAAAAGGAAAAGCCGAAAACCTTTGAAAGAGTAAGCAAAAAGTCAAAAAATATAATGATATGATTAAACAAATCTTTTCCGACGGAAAATTAAATAAAGTGATAAACGGTTTTATTCAATTCTCATTGATTAGAACAGCAATAATCGCATCTATTCTGTTTGTAATAGGCGTAATCATTAACAAATTTCTCGATTGTTTTTTTGTTACATTGTTTCTATTATCAGCAGAAGTGATAGTATTATTTCAAATTATAATTGTCTGGTACATATATAAATTAACAGTTATAAGTTTTGAAGAAAACAAACTTAAACTATTGGTGCTATCAATCATTATATTCGGACTGATAATAATTAAAATTGTAAATACCGAAGGCATATTATTTATTTTGCTTTCGCCGATTATAGGCGCATTTGGTTGGTTTTTCGCATTTATAGGATCATATATTTCAATAAGCATTTATTTGTGGTTTGATAAGAAAAATTTTTTGAAATTGCATTTATGGTTTTCCGGATTAAAAGCGCCTAAAAAATCAGTTAATCTTATAAGTGTAATCATTGGTATTCTTTTTGTTATTTGTTTAATATATGTTATTTGCGATCAACTATGTCTAACACAAAAAATATCTGACATATTACAGCGCTTGTAAAATATTCATTAATAACGACAAACATTCTTCTATGGTTGTTATGCTTTTAGCAGTCAGAGAAAGTTTTTTATTCTGTTCTTTCATTTTGAATTTTTCGGGATGCAGCTGCACATACTTGAGAATGTCGGCAAACTTCTGCGTTTTATAGTACGCGCTCATCTGATTCGAAATAAAATATGCAACCATCATTTTATTTCTTATGACTATTCGTTCAAAACCGAGTTTTATTGCCATGCTCCTTAAGCGGACTATGTTAAACAGATTTTCGGTCGGCAAGGGAATTTCGCCAAATCGGTCTGTCATTTTTTTACGAAATTCAATCAGGTCGCTTTCATTGTCAATATTATCCAAATCCCTGTACAGTTTGATTTTTTCGGATGTATTGCCTACATATTCATCGGGAAGAATCGCATCAATGTCGGTATCAATATAGCAATCCGAAATAAATGGAATGTCGGTGTTTATTGTTTGTTGCGGCTCGTTTGCGTTCAACAGTTCTTTATCGTATTTTAATTCAGCAAGCGCTTCATTCAAGATGCGCTGATATGTTTCAAAGCCAATGTCGGCAATAAATCCGCTCTGCTCGCCGCCAAGCAGGTTTCCTGCTCCGCGAATATCCAAATCCTGCATCGAAATGTTAAATCCCGAACCCAAATCCGAAAATTCTTCAATAGCTTTCAATCTCCGTCGAGCGTCTGCTGTAAGCGATACCGGCGGAGGAGCAAGCAAATAACAAAATGCCTTTTTGCTGGAACGTCCCACTCGTCCGCGCAACTGATGCAAGTCGCTCAATCCGAAATTTTGAGCCTGATCTATGATAATTGTATTAGCGTTTGGAATATCAAGCCCCGATTCTATTATTGTCGTTGTAATCAAAACATCGTATTTTCCATCTATAAAATCCAGCATTATTTCTTCGAGTTTTTTTGCTTCCATTTGTCCGTATCCTGTTGCTATTCGAGCTTTAGGGCAAAGTTTTGCAATCATTTCGCATATTCGACTTATGTCGTCTATTCTATTGTGGACAAAGAAAACCTGTCCTTTACGTTCGAGTTCGTAATTTATTGCATCTTTTATCGTTTCGCTGTTGAAAGAGTGAACTTCGGTAATAATTGGATGACGGTTTGGCGGCGGCGTGTTGATAATCGACAGGTCACGCGCTCCCATTAACGAAAATTGCAAGGTGCGCGGAATAGGAGTTGCCGTCATTGCCAGCGTATCGACATTCATTTTCAGTTGCCGGAGCTTTTCTTTTGCGCCAACGCCGAATTTTTGTTCTTCATCAACAATAAGCAAGCCTAAATCTTTGAATTTCACATTTTTGCCAAGCAACTTGTGTGTTCCTATGATGATGTCGGTAGAACCGTTTTCAATATTTTTCAATGTTTCCGCTTGCTGCTTTGAGGTTTTCAATCGATTAAGAAAATCAATCTTTACAGGAAAATTTTGCAGCCGTTCTCCAAATGTCTTATGATGCTGAAGAGCAAGTATTGTTGTCGGCACAAGAACAGCAGTCTGTTTTCCATCAACTGCGGCTTTGAATGCGGCGCGAATGGCTATTTCCGTTTTTCCGAAACCTACATCGCCGCAAATCAGCCTGTCCATCGGGCTTTGAGATTCCATGTCTTCTTTTACGGCTTTTGATGTTTTCAACTGGTCGGGAGTATCTTCGTAAACGAAAGATGCTTCGAGTTCGTGCTGCATGTATGTATCGCAACTGAAAGCAAAGCCTGTTGCAGCCTTGCGTTCGGCATACAGCAGGATAAGTTCTCCGGCTATATCCTTAATTTTCTTTTTTGTATTTTGCTTTAATCTTTGCCAGTCGCCGTTTCCGAGCTTGTATATTTTGGGCGGCTCGCTGTCTTTGCTTTTGAATTTTGAAACGCGATGCAATCCGTGAATATTTACAAAAAGCACATCGTTGTCGCGATAAACGAGCTTAACGGCTTCCTGTGTTTTTCCGTTTATTTCCTGTTTCACAAGTCCGCCGAAAATTCCTACCCCGTGATCAATATGAACAATATAATCGCCGATTTGCAACTTGTTTAATTCCTGTATGTTCAGGACTTCGCCCCTGTCGAGCAATCCGTGAATTTTGAAACGGTGATAACGCTGAAATATCTGATGATCCGTATAATATGAAACTTTGGAAATGTGATCGATAAAACCTTCGTGAATTGAAATGTTCACGCTTTTGAACGAAAGGTTTTTTTCGGTTTCGTGCGATTCCAGTATTTGATGAAGCCTTTCGTTTTGAATGTTATTGTCGAACAGTATAACTGTTGCATAACTGTTTTCCTGATTTTCTCTGATATTTTTGAAAAGCAAATCAAAGTTCTTATTGAAATTCGGCTGCGGAGATGTTTTAAATTCAATATGAATAAGTTTATTTAATTTTTTTGCCGTTGCAAATAAAAATATTTGGAATTTTTCAGCCTGTTTTGCAAAAGCATCTTCGGATATGAAATTATGACTTTCCGATTTGCATGTTTCGGCTGCCTTTTCCATGCAAAAGTCGTAATCATCGAACCATAAACAGGCAGAATCCTCGAGAAAGTCAAATATCGAGCAATTTTTTACATTTTGATTTAAGTCGGATACAATCTCAATTTCATTTACATTTTCGACAGAAAGCTGAGTATCGAGATCAAATATGCGAATAGATTCTATTTCATCTCCAAAAAAGTCGATACGGTAAGGCTTGTTTGTCGAATACGAAAATACATCAAGTATGCTGCCGCGAACAGAATACTGTCCGGGTTCGAAAACAAAATCGGTTCGCTCAAACCTGTACAGCATAAGCATCTCGACAACAAAATCGAAACCAGGCTTATCGTTTGTTTTAAGTTGCAGAGTGTTTTTGTTGAGTTCGTTCGGCGAAACAACTTTCTCGATCAAACCTTCCGGATAAGTTATCAGGCAAATATTTTTCTGCCTTCCATCTTTTAGCAGGTTCAGGCATTTTGTCCGCTGCACGATATTTGATATTTCGACAGTTTCGTCCCGTGCGTTGCGTTTGAACGATGATGGCAAAAACAAAATATTTTCGTCACACGCAAGATTGTACAGATCGTTGTAAAAATATGATGCCGTTTCCTTATCGGACAGTACAAAAATATTCGTATTATTGTGATTTTTGAAAAAACATGCCGACAATACAGACTTTGCCGAACCCGCCAGTCCTTTTAAGATAACAGGATTTTGCTTGCCGTATTGAATTTCGGAAAGTAACGATTTATATCCATCCTGATTTGCAAAGTTATTTATTAACTTTTCCACAATTTCTAATTTGAACGGCAAAGATATAAAAATATCAGATATGCGAAGCGTAAGCCAAGTTCGCAAACAACAACCAACTCCAATTTTAGGACTGTGACTTGATGGAACTTCGCCTGCGGTGTTTCTGTTTTTTAATTTAATACGTAATATTCTCTGATTAGTGCAGTAGTGACTGATTATAAATCAATATTATGCAAAAATTTCAACATTTCCTGAATTTTTTTTGTCTTATAATTTACATTATAGAACATACAAAATTATATCCATATTTTATTATAAGCAAAAACAATTTTTTTGATAATTATATGACAAAGATAAAGGAAGTTCAATTATTTACGTGTTGAAAAAACGTTTAGATTTTTAGTTTTCATTAACCAAGCATACGGTACTGCAAGCGTGAATGGCAGCAGTTTCGGTGCGCAAACGCGAATTACCCAAGCTGATTTCAATAAAATTGTTTTGCAGTGCAAACTTTATCTCTTTTTTGGAAAAATCGCCTTCGGGACCAATAAAAACAAGAACATTTTCGCATGGCTTGATAATTTTTTGCAAAGGTATTTTTTTGCTGTCGTAGCAGTGCGCGATTAATTTTTTGCCGTTAAATTCCTGCTCTGCTATTTTTTTGAAGCCTGTTATTTCGTTTATTTTAGGCATAAATGCTTTTACTGATTGTTTTGCTGCTGCAACAATCACTTTCTGTAAGCGTTCAATTTTCAATATTTGCCGTTCCGAATGTTCGCAAACAATCGGCGTGATTTCGTCTATGCCTATTTCTGTGGCTTTTTCCAGAAACCATTCAAATCTGTCGATATTCTTTGTAGGCGCTATTGCAATGTGCAATCTGTAATTGCGCTGTTCGTAACCGCTCTTTACATCAACAATACTAACCGTACATTTTTTTGCCGATAAATCAACAATTCTTGCAGTATAAAAATTGCCACAACCATCAATAAGATAAATCAAATCATTGACATTCAAGCGTAAAACGCTGCAACAGTGTTTAGCCTCAGCTTCGGTTAAACAATAAGTCGTTTCTGTAATATCGGGACTGTAAAAAACGTGCATTTTTTCATGTAAAAAAATTAAACCATATCTTTGCAAAGGTATAAAATAAAAACATATCATTTGAAATAAAATTAAAATCAGGCAAATGAAAATAGGCTTACTTTCTGATACTCACGGCACATTCGATGATAAATTGAAAAGATTTTTTACCGATGTTGACGAAATTTGGCATGCGGGTGATTTTGGCAATATCGAAACTGCCGACGCAATAGCTGCATTCAAGCCTGTTCGCGGCGTTCACGGAAATTGCGACGGACAGGATGTACGTATCGTTTACCCGAAAATCCTTCGCTTTGTTTACGAAAATACCGATGTTATGATTACTCATATCGGCGGTTATCCAGCACATTACGATTATTATGTTTATAAAGAATTTTTGATAAATCCGCCAAATCTTTTCATTTGCGGACACTCGCACATCTTGAAAGTAATGAACGACAAGCAGTTCGGTTTTTTACACATTAATCCCGGCGCAGCGGGAAACTACGGATTTCACACCGTGCGTACTGCTGTTCGCTTTGAAATCGACAATGGAAATTTTGCAAATCTTGAAGTAGGGGAATGGAAGCGAGGATAGTAATATTGATTAATAAAAGCATGTTTTGGGTATCCGTTTTGATTTGAACGCACTGAGACTGTTGATTTATTTAATTGAATATTATTTGTCTGATAATTAAATTAAATATAATCATTTATTTGATAATGAAAAATTTCTTTGTCTTTTCAAATGTACTGCGGCTAATAATTTTACAGTAAATTTATTTTCAAGCAACAACTTATTATTTTTTTTATTACATTTGCGCCATGACAATAGATATTATTAATACAGTTTTTGCGGATTGTTACCGTTATATCAATATAAAAAAACGGGACGACTTCTACCTTTTATAGCCGTAGCGACACCTGGCTTTAAGCCAACTATGAATAAAATAATAAATCAGAAAAATAATAATTAAAATATAAGTTATGGAATTACCATTTGCAGAATCGTGGAAAATAAAAATGATTGAACCAATACGCAAAAGTACGCGCGCAGAACGCGAACAATGGCTTAAAGAAGCGTGCTATAATGTTTTTCAGCTCAAAGCCGAGCAGGTTTACATTGACTTGATTACCGACTCGGGAACAGGAGCAATGAGCGACCGGCAGTGGGCTTCGATGATGATTGGCGACGAAAGCTACGCCGGCGCAACATCTTTTTTCAATATGAAAGAAACAATAAACAGAATTACAGGTTTCAAATATGTTTTACCGACTCATCAGGGTCGAGCTGCCGAAAATGTTCTGTTTTCATGCCTTGTGAAAGAAGGCGATTATGTTCCCGGAAATTCGCACTTCGATACAACCAAAGGACATATAGAATCGCGCAGGGCGTTTGCAGTTGACTGTACAGTAGATGAAGCGCGCGACACTCAACTCGAACTGCCTTTCAAAGGAAACGTTGATATACAGAAACTCGAAAAAGTTTTAATTGAACATAATGACAAAATCCCGTTCATTATTATGACAGTCACAAACAATACTGTGGGCGGGCAACCCGTGTCGATGCAGAATTTGCGCGAAGTGCGGCAGCTTGCAAATAGATATGACAAGCCTGTGCTGTTTGATTCCGCACGATTTGCCGAAAATGCATACTTCATAAAAATGCGCGAAAAAGGCTATGCCAACAGAACTGTAAAGGAAATATGTCGCGAAATGTTTACCTATGCCGATGGCATGACAATGAGCGCCAAAAAGGATGCCATTGTAAACATGGGCGGGTTTATTGCAACAAATATCGAAGAATGGTACGAACAGGCAAAAATAAAGGGAATTGTTTTTGAAGGCTATATCACTTACGGCGGAATGAACGGACGCGACATGAACGCTCTTGCTGTCGGGCTTGATGAAAATACTGAATTTGAGAATCTCGAAACCCGTATCAGGCAAATTGAATATCTGGCTTCACGGCTTGATGAATTTGAGATTCCTTATCAGCGTCCTGCAGGAGGACATGCAATTTTTATCGATGCGCCAAAAGTTTTAACGCAGGTTTCAAAAGAAGAATTTCCCGCACAAACGCTTACGGTTGAGCTTTACCTTGAAGCAGGAATACGCGGATGCGAAATTGGTTATATTCTTGCCGACCGCGACCCTTTGACACGCGAAAACAGATTTGATGGTAATGACTTTTTGCGATTGGCTATTCCACGTCGAACATATACAAACAGTCACATGGATGTAATTGCCGTTGCATTGAAAAATGTTTTCGACAGGCGAAACAGCATAACACGCGGCATGGCAATAGAGTGGGAAGCCGAATTAATGCGCCACTTTACAGTGAAATTGAAAAGACTGTAGAAATCAAATTATTTTTGGCCTAATGGACAAAAGTGAGGTTAATTTTTGTTCATTTCGTTCAAGTGGACAAAAGTGAGGCTCGATTTTTATTTGCCTGTTTTTTGCTTTACTTTTTGTTGTAATTTTGCAGCG
>JAIRZQ010000030.1 GCA_031267135.1 Prevotellaceae bacterium | reverse complement strand
TGCTAATATCGAGCTTGTCAACTGTTTGACTGACCGGTCGTGCGGGCGAACCGGCAGGGATTTTCCCGTCCAGCCTGATTGGGAACAGGCAGTCAAGCCCTTGATTATACTGTTTGAATGTCGGCCTTTGCATATAATTATATGATTGATTATCAGACGAAAATATACGAAAAATTCTGCAAACAGCCAAACATTTTTGCAAGTTTTTTTACTTTTTTTGATCGGATAAAGTATAAAAAAAAGAGGCTGCCTGGCTTTTTAGACAGCCTCTTATGAAAATCACGTCCTTTCAAGGCTGCAAGACCCTGAAAGATGGTGCGTAACATCAATATAAAGTATAACTTTTACTGCTTGCGTTTTACTTCTATTTTTTCGTATGCTTCAATCATGTCGCCTATTTTGACATCATCAAATTTTTCGATATTCAATCCGCAATCGTAACCTGTTGCCACTTCTTTCACATCATCCTTGAATCGCTTCAGCGAGCCGAGCGACCCTGCATAGACAACAATTCCATCGCGAATCAAGCGCACTTTTGACGAACGTGTTATTTTGCCTTCGCGTACTATTCCGCCTGCGATTGTTCCAACTTTCGCAACTTTGAATATGTTTAATACTTCAACAACGGCGGTTATTTCCTCTTTGATTTCGGGAGCGAGCATTCCGTCAATTGCATCCTTCACTTCGTTTATTGCATCGTAAATTACCGAATACAGACGTATCTCTATTTTTTCGTTTTCGGCAATCCTGCGCGCGTTTGAGCCCGGTCGAACCTGAAATCCTATAATCACGGCATTTGAAGCTACCGCCAGCAAAACATCCGATTCGGAAATTGCGCCCACTGCTTTGTGTATAACATTTACCTGAACTTCTTCGTTTGACAGTTTCATCATCGAATCGGACAGGGCTTCTATCGACCCGTCCACATCAGCTTTGATTATCAGGTTCAATTCCTTGAAGTTTCCTATTGCTATACGGCGACCTATTTCGTCGAGCGTAACGTGCGGCTGAGCATGTATTCCCTGTATTCTGACAAGCTGTTCGCGTTTGCCTGCTATTTCACGCGCTTCGCGTTCATCTTCCATTACATTGAATGTTTCGCCTGCTGCCGGCGCTCCGTTGAGTCCTAAAACAATTACAGGCGTACTTGGCTTTGCCTGTTCTACCCGCTGTCCGCGTTCGTTGAACATTGCCTTGATTTTTCCGCAGGTGCTTCCCGAAAGCATCACATCTCCTACTCGAAGCGTACCGCCTTCTACCAGAACGGTTGCTACATATCCGCGACCTTTGTCAAGCGAAGATTCTATTACAGAACCGTTTGCGCGTTTGTTGGGATTGGCTTTAAGTTCGAGCATATCGGCTTCGAGTAAAACTTTTTCAAGCAGTTTTTCAACATTCAAGCCTTTTTTTGCAGATATTTCCTGACATTGGTACTTGCCGCCCCAATCTTCGACAAGCAGGTTCATATTTGCAAGCTGTTCTTTTATTTTATCGCTGCTTGCCCCCGGCTTGTCAATTTTATTGATTGCAAATATCATTGGCACTCCGGCTGCCACCGCGTGATTTATTGCTTCTACCGTTTGCGGCATTACGGCATCATCGGCAGCGATAATTATGATTGCCACATCGGTTATTTTTGCTCCGCGTGCGCGCATTGCGGTAAACGCTTCGTGTCCGGGCGTATCAAGGAAAGTTATACGGCGACCGTTGGCAAGTTTAACATTGTATGCTCCGATATGCTGTGTTATTCCGCCTGCTTCGCCTGCTATAACATTGGTGTTTCTTATATTATCAAGCAGTGATGTTTTTCCGTGATCCACGTGTCCCATTACCGTTACAATCGGCGGACGGGGCAGCAAGTCCTGCGGAGTATCTTCTTCCGTTTTTACGGCATCTTGCAGGTCGGCGCTGACAAATTCTATTTTAAATCCGAATTCTTCGGCAACAAGTACAAGCGCTTCGGCATCCATTCGCTGATTAATAGAAACCATGAGACCCAAATTCATGCATGCTTCTATGATTTTCACAACAGGAACTTTCATCATATTTGCAAGTTCGCTGGCTGTAACAAATTCCGTTACCTTTAGCGTTGTTTGCTCCAGCATTTGCATTGCCTGTTCTTCCTGCATTCTCGTACTTACGGCTTCGCGTTTTTCGCGGCGATGCTTGGATGCTTTTGTTTTTCCCTTGTTTTCGGTAAGTCGAGCCAATGTTTCTTTTACCTGACGCTGTACTTCATCTTCATCAACTTCGCGACGAACAGGCGGGCGGTAATCTTTCTTCTTCTTATGCTTATCCTTTTTCGATTCGCCGTTTTTTGCTCCGCGTTTGTCATCAACCTCAATTTTTACCTTATTGCCCAGTACCCGTTCACGTTTGCGTTTTTTATGAAGTTCCTTTTTGTTTTCGGTTTTGTTTTTTTCAAATTGAGCAAGATCGACTCTTTCGCCTGTAAGAACAGGACCTGTGAGTTTTGCAACTTTGGTAGGAATAAAATTTTCTTCTTTCTCTTCACGCTGATGCTGTTGCTGTTCGACATGCTGTTCCTGCTGAATCCTGTTTTGTTCAGCGGGCTTTTCTTCTACATGCTTATTTTGTTTTTTATCTTTCCTGTGTTTATTCTTCTTTGATTTTGTCCTTTCGGGAATTTCTATTTTTTCGATAATTTTCGGAGGCTGTATTTTTTCTACTTCAATTTTTATTTCCTCAACTTTTTTAAGCGGCTTTTCCGAATTGATATTTTCCTTATTATCATTATCCTGTTTTTCTTCTGCTTTTACTGTTTTATCATCATTATTTTGCGGCTTTAATGTTTCTGCGCCTGTTTTTTCCTCTGTTTTTTTTGCTTTCGGAGTAAGATCTATTTTGTCAATGATTTTCAAGGATGGTTTTTCTATAGTTGAAATTTTTATGAAAATTTCTTTTTCTTCCGGTAATTCTTCCTGTTCTTCTTTTATTTTTTTATCAGCATGTTCTTCAATAGTAACCGATTCCTGCTTCTTTTTTTGAGGAATAATAACGCCTTTTGCAGCTTCTTTTAAGTTTTTGTCATCGCCAAAAGCATCTTTAACAAGATTATACGCATCACCGGAAATCTTTGAATTGGGATTAGCTTCTACTTCTATTCCCTTTTTTGCCAAAAATTCAACCAGAGAAGATAATCCTATGTTAAATTCTTTCATTATTTTACTTATTCTGATATTTGTTTCCGTCATATTTGCCGATTTTCCTTTAAAATTTCTATTTTTTGCGATGATTTTGTTTTTATGATATTATTTCTGTTCTTCTTCAAATTCGGATTTCAAAACCTTTATAACTTCTTTTAGCGTTTCTTCTTCCAAATCCGACCGTTGCAACAAATCGTCAAAAGGCATGTTCAGAACGCTTTTTGCCGTATCGCAGCCTATTCGCTTCAGTTCGTCGATAACCCAGTTTTCGATTTCATCTGAAAATTCGTCAAGATTAACGTCTTCTTCCTCTTCGGCTGTTTCGCGATACACGTCTATGTCATAACCTACAAGCTGGCTTGCGAGCTTGATGTTCATACCTCCCTTGCCTATTGCCAGCGAAACTTCGGACGGTTTCAGAAACACGTTTATCTGTTTTTTGTCTTCATCTATTTTTATGGTGGTAATTTTTGCAGGCGCAAGCGATCGCTGAACAAACAACTGCAAATTAGTTGTATAATTCACAACATCAATGTTTTCGTTGTGTAATTCGCGAACAATTCCGTGAATACGCGAACCTTTCACGCCAACGCAGGCGCCAACGGGATCTATTCTGTCGTCGTACGATTCGACTGCTACCTTTGCGCGTTCACCGGGAATTCTTACAATTTTTTTGATTGTAATAAGCCCTTCAAAAATTTCGGGAACTTCCTGTTCAAACATGCGTTCCAAAAATTCGGGCGCTGTACGCGAAAGTATAATGAACGGAGTATTGTTTTTCATTTCAACGCGCAGGATAACGGCTTTGGCAGTATCGCCCTTTTTGAAAAAATCCGAGGGAATCTGTTCTGTTTTGGGAAGAATAAGCTCGTTGCCATCGTCGTCGAGCATCAGTGTTTCTTTTTTCCATGTCTGGTAAACTTCGCCTACAACAATTTCGCCTACACGCTCGGTGTAGTATTTGAAAATATTCGCTTTTTCTATTTCCATTATTTTACCTGCCAGATTTTGACGTACCGCCAGTATTGCACGGCGTCCGAAACTTGCAAGCCGTATGGGTTCGGAAACTTCTTCGCCTATTTCATACGAGTCATCGATTGCCTGTGCATCGGCAAGCGATATTTCTGTTGCTTTGTTTGTTACGATTTCGACTACCATCCGGTTTCTCCAGATTTCAAAATCGCCTTTTGCGTCATTCACAATTATGTCAAAATTGTCGGCTGTACCGTATTGTTTTGCAAGCAAATTACGAAACACGTCTTCTATCACGCCTATCATAGTTGCGCGGTCGATATTTTTCAGTTCCTTAAATTCGGCAAAACTGTCAGCTAAATTCAGATTTTCCATATATTTTTTATCCTTGTTTTATTATATCAATCCATTTTACTTATTTGAACGATACGACAACCTTCACCGATTTAACGCTATCGAAAGTTATTGTTTCGTTTTTTGTTATCAACTGTTTGCGTTTTTTATTTTCAACAGTCGCTTTTTCCTCATATTTCACATCAATACTGCCGGCTGCTGCTCCTGTAAGTTTCGCCGTAAGTTTCCGCCCGTCTGTAAAAACAATATCAATATCCCTGTTTATATTTTTTTGATACTGACGAAGCATTTTCAGCGGGTAGCCAAGCCCAGCGGAAGCAACTTCCAGCTCAAAATCTTCATCGTCTCTGTTCAAAACATCTTCGATTTCGCGACTTATTTCCGCACAGTCGTTAATATTGATTTTGCCGCTGTCGCTGTCCAGAACAACATTGATTTTGCTGTCGGCGCTTATGTTAATATCAACGATGAACATATCGCTGTTCTTAATTTTCCGTTCAACTGCCTCTCTTATTTTTTCACTGTTTATCATATATTTAGAATATGAAGAAAAGGGACTTTTGTGTCCCTTTTTTATCTCGTCTTTTGCATTTCGACTGCAAAAATAATATAAGTCAATATATTTTCCAAATTTTTAAGAAAAAATTTTATTTAAAATCAGCTATAATCTTCAAAAATCACTGATTTATTGCCGCAGGATTTTGACTTAACCGTCCGATCCATTGCATGTCAATGAACTCACGGTCGGCGAGCAGGCAGTCAATCGTTTTTTACCAAATTCCCGATTTGCCATGTATTAAAAAAAAAGAATATACTGCTGAAATCCTGCATGATTTTAATCTGCGTTTAAACCTCTGTTTTTCATTTATTATTTGCAATTTATTGTTAATAAATGATTTATCTACTTGTTACAACCGGTTTTGTATCAATATGTTTTTTTTACTATTTTTGTATCGTGTTACAGATTGAATTTGAAAAAAACATAGAACAGCTCGGCATTTCAAAACGCAACGACAAAATATTGCTTGCCGTAAGTGGCGGCATTGATTCTGTTGTTATGGCGCATTTGTTTTTTGCAGCAAAATTCAACGCGGCAATTGGGCACTGCAATTTTTCGTTGCGCGGCAAGGCTTCCGACAGCGATGCAACATTTGTTGAATCGCTTGCAAAATCGCATAAGGCAACATTTCATTCAATAAGATTTGATACCGAAAATTACGCCCGCAAACAAAAAATCTCAATAGAAATGGCAGCGCGAAAACTGCGTTACGATTGGTTTGAAAGTATCCGTACACAATACAGTTACTCGAAAATCGCAATCGCTCACAACAAAAACGACTCTGTTGAAACATTTTTTCTTAACCTTACTCGAGGCACAGGCATGAAAGGCTTGCTCGGAATTACGCCAAAAACGGAAACAATTATTCGTCCACTGCTTTTTGCATCGCGTAAACAAATTGAAAATTACGCAAACAGGCACAATATTGCCTTTTGCACGGATGAAACAAACAGCAGCAACGAATTTTCACGCAACAGAATACGTAATAACATAATTACGGAATTTGAAAAGATAAATCCGTCGTTTTTGCAAACGATGACAGAAAATATGAATCGAATTTCGCAATGTTACGATGTGCTGCAACCGTTAAAAAGCAAAGTAATATCCGAGATTGTCGATAACGACAGTGATAAAGTCCTTATTGATATTGACAAATTGCATCATTCTAAAAATGAGCGGTTATGGCTTTTCGAAATACTGCAACAGTACGGCTTCGGCACAGAACGCATTGCAGACATTCATACCGCGATTGATGGCGAATCGGGTAAAAAGTTCTTTTCTACAACACACGTTCTGCTTAAAGATAGAAAAAAAATAATCGTATCGGCATTAAAATCTGCCGAATTTTTATCTGTCGAAATTGACGAAAATGCTCTCGAAACCGAATATCCGGTATCATTGAAAATAGAAAAAAGTGAAAATAAAAATGTTGAAATAGAGAAAAAGCAAAATATGGCGTTTTTGAATTTCGACAAGCTGAAATTTCCTTTGATATTGCGTAAATGGCAAGCAGGCGACAGCTTTACGCCTTTCGGCATGAAAGGACGGAAAAAATTAAGCGATTATTTTATAGATGAAAAATTATCGCAGTTTGAAAAAGATGCACAATACGTTTTGGTTTCGGACGGCAAAATCGTGTGGCTTGTAAATCACAGAATTGACGATAATTTTAAGATAGCCGAAAACTGTAAAACCATTTTGAAGATAACATGCAGATATGCAGAAAAAAAAGATTGAAGACGAAAGAATAATTTTAGGCATCGATCCCGGAACTGCAATATTGGGTTATGGTTTAATAAAAATCAGCGGAAAAAATCCCGAATTGATGATTTTAGGTTCTATCGAATTGAAAAAATACAGCGATCATTATCTTAAACTTAAAACTATTTTTGAGCGGGTTACTCAACTTATAGACGAATATCATCCCGACGAACTTTCGATTGAAGCGCCATTTTACGGCAAAAATGTTCAAAGCATGCTCAAACTCGGACGCGCTCAAGGCGTGGCGATGACTGCAGCGCTGCAACGTTCGATACCGATTTTTGAATATGCTCCGCGAAAAATCAAACTGTCGATAACAGGACGCGGCTCGGCATCGAAAGAGCAGGTAGCACTTACCTTACAAAAAGTTTTGAAAATAAAAACTTTGCCTCAAAACCTGGATGCTACCGATGGCTTGGCGGCTGCAGTTTGTCATTATTATCAAACAAGCGGAGCCGTTGTCAAAGATACTTCGCCATACAAATCGTGGAAAGATTTTATAAATCAGAATACAAAGCGCGTAAAGAAAAATTGACTTATATTTATTGCTTATTTGTTAAATCTCAATCCAATGGATAAATCTATTCGAGACAGATTTTCATATTTGTCTTTTTCGAGCTTTATAGTTTCTGTTCGGTTTCCGTCTGTTAATTTGAATTGATTTAATGAGCCTGTTACAACCGATAATTGAAATCCCAAAGCAAAGTTTTTTGAAATACCTATATCGTAACCGACACTTACATAGAATCCCAACGTATTTCCTTTCAATGTTTGAGTATCGGAAACAAGAGTTATTTTATCTTTATAACCAAGATAGCCCAAACCTATATCTGTCAGCCAACAGTTTTTCTTTTTCGCATTAAAAAACCGTCCGGAAAAAAGCGCTCCGATAAAATTTATTTGTATATTATCGCTCATTTTTCCGTATTTGGTTGAACCATCATCATAAGTTACCTGAACATTATTTATCTCATTACTAAACAGGGCATTATTGTATTTGAGTCCAACTCCAAACATTTCGGTAAAATAATAAAACATATCCATATTATAATGAAAGCCCGATTTCAGATCTCTTGCATATTCTTTGAAATCGGGTTGGATATCGACTATTTTTGCGGTTCTGTAACTCCAGCCTCCATTTAAAGCAAATCTGAAATGTGGATAAATTTCCCTATATTTAATTTGTTCTGTCGGTACTTCTGCCGTTGCATAATAATTAATTTTATAATCTTTTACCTGGCTTACAGGCAATAATGTATTTCTGATTTCATCTTTATATTTAAAAGTAAAATAAATGTTATCTGTCTTTACCTTAGTTATTTTACAGTTTAAGGAATCGCCCTCGCCTGTTACTATTAAATCTTGCGCGCCAAGAGGCGTTACAAACAGAGCTAATATTATGAAAGTAAAAATATGTTTCATGATGTCAATATTTTATGCGTTTAAAATTTATTGTTTTTTTTCAGGAATAGATTGAAATTCCATTCTGCCTATTGTATTTTCTACAAGTTCCAACTGAGGATGTCCTACGAGAAAACCTGTCGTAAGGCTGCAACGGATATAATATTCATTACCGAATTTGATATTTATGGGAATCTCCGCTTTGGCTTCTGTTCGCGCCCACAGGGTGTTTAATCCATCTTTGTGTATTTTGACGGTTTCTTTCCATTTATTCTGCGCGCGACAAATCACCGTATCGCCCAAATGCAAATCATAATTAACTAAAACTCCGCCGCCGGAGTGACGATACACATGTAACAGCGCGTAGTCGGCATCAATCAAAGCACTGTCGGCAGTTACAGCGATATAATTATTCCAATTATCTACTTTCAAGATATTAGCAGTTATCCTGTGGCATGAACTTCCCCAAAAGTTAGGCGGAGAGTGTTTTGTTATTTTTATTGCATTGCCTCCAATTTTACGCGCTTCTATTTTCGCCTTATCTACCACCACGCTTAAATTACAATCAATTGTGAAACCGGCATCGCCTATCTTTACTGTACCGAGCAGTTCTGCATTGTTCGGTTCCGTGTCTTGAATGCTCAAAACCCTGACTTCTTCTTCATAACTCAATGCTCCATAATTCTTACTTATGCTTGTTGTAATTTTGGGAGAACATGAAACAAGTATAAGTAAACATGCTAAAAAAGATAGAAATTTATTCATAACATTTAAATTAATTTAATACATTTATGACTACAAAAATAATAAAAAAACGATTGTGAAGCTTCCTAAACTTAAAATATTTTAAATTTAACTCATTTTGTATTTTCAATTTTCTGCTCCCGTCAAAAATCTTTCGGCATCTATAGCTGCCATGCAACCCGAAGCGGCAGCCGTAATTCCCTGACGGTAATGAGGATCCTGTACATCGCCTGCCGCAAATACGCCCGCGATGTTTGTTTTTGTTGTTTTCTCATGTGTAACAATATAACCGTGTTCGTCGGTTTCTACAGCCGGTTTGAAAACTTCGGTATTCGGCTGATGTCCTATTGCAAGGAAAAATCCATCAACTGTAATTGTTTTTTCTTCGCCGCTGTTATGTACAAGAGTTGCACCTGTTACGCCGTTTTCGTTTCCCGTAATTTCTACGGTTTGATATTCCCACAATATTTCTATATTGGGCGTATTCATTACGCGCTGTTGCATTATTGTTGTTGCACGCAAAACATTTCGGCGAACTATCATGTAAACTTTGCGCGCCAAGCCTGCAAGATATACAGCTTCTTCACAAGCCGTATCGCCGCCTCCGACAACGGCAACATCTTTTTTTCGGTAAAAAAATCCATCACATGTTGCACATGCCGAAACACCCATGCCTTTAAATTTTTCTTCGCCCGGCAATCCCAGATATTTTGCCGTTGCGCCTGTGGCAATAATTACCGTTTCGGCTTGTATATGCTTATTGTCATCAACAGTAACCGTAAACGGACGTTTAGAGAAGTTAACTTTTGTAATCATTCCGAAACGAACATCCGCACCAAAGCGCACGGCTTGCTGCTTTAAATCATCCATCAACTGTACGCCTGTAATTCCCTGCGGATATCCCGGAAAATTTTCTACTTCGGTTGTTGTTGTTAATTGCCCTCCGATTTGTAATCCTTCATAAAGCACAGGATTCAGGTTTGCGCGCGATGCATAAATTGCAGCCGTATATCCGGCCGGCCCGCTGCCGATAATCAAGCATTTTGTTTTTTCCATTTCACTCATTCAAAAATTATTTTAGTTTATTTTTTAAATTTCTCATATCATTTTCCACAGCATCAAGTTTTCGTTTTTGCTCATTCAGCTCGTGTTGCATTCGGTCTATTGTTCGTTTTTGTTCAGATATTGTTTTGTTTGCATTTTGCAAATCCTGTTTCAACGATTCTACTGCGGCTATTAATTTTGTAACTGTTTCGTAATTCAAAGCCGAAACTTTAAGCCTGTTCCACATATCAACAACAACTAACTGTCCGCTCGATTCTTTAAAGGTATTTTTCAATACGGGATTTTCTGCCTGAGCCTGCGTCCAATTTGCAAATGCAATAAACAAAATGGCAATAAAAAAGATTTTAATTTTCATATTTTTTATTTGATATAATTTCTACAAAGTTAAGAAAATAAACAGTATTTTGATTATAATATTTTTACTTCCCCGATAATATTTTCAACACTGATTCTCATGAATGAGATTCGACGGTTTTGCTTTTTGTTCTCTTTGTGCAATGGTTTTTTTGCTCCTTTTTTCGAGATGTTCACTGTTGACATGAAATTTTTGTATTCCCTGATAGCCTTACTAAATTAACAATACCTTAATTTTATATAATATTCACTGCCTTTTGTTATTGCCCGATGTCTTTCCGGCTTTGAGTTTCGTTTTTACCCATCCAAACAAGCTACACGCCAGAACTAAGAACACAAGCACATACATAAGCTGGGATGCAGACAAATCGCCTCCTTTTCTGAAATTTACATCAGAACGGTCTATCTTTTTTTCAAAAAGGACTTCGCCGTTCACAAACAGTTTGAAGACTTCTACTTCCCGGTTGTCCTGTTTCAAGAATCGCTTCAGTTTCTTAAAGATATTTCCGCTTAGCATTTCCATCAATTCGGGGATGTAAACTTTTGCTTCGATATTGTCTCCCGGCGAAATTTCATCTATATATTCATTTACTCCATTGACTATCATCGGTAAACTGAGATTAAAATCTTCACCTTCCGGTTTTATAACATCGTAACGATATTTTACGCGACCATGTTCGAGTATCTGCCTTTCCATAATTTGTTCTACAACCCATTTTTTTGCAGTATAATCTTTTTCTGTACGTTGATGGCCGGTATCTTCATCGAATACGCCTGAAAATAAAACAGCAGAAATCAGGATTAGAGCGGATATACATATAAAATAAATAATGATTCGCCGTTTGCGAGGTAATTTTTTAAATGAACTTGTAAAATCAGTGTTGTTTCTTTTTTCCCTAAGTACATGACAAAAATTTAAAGACATCTATTTCAGGTATAGTAATCGGGTTAAGCAATGCTGTTGCAATAAGTTCTAATCCATACTTGAAGAGACTTTTTGCCCGTTTCCCGTGC
>JAIRZQ010000176.1 GCA_031267135.1 Prevotellaceae bacterium | reverse complement strand
CGTAGTTTCAACAACTGAATGCAACTTTTATGTTTTGCAAATATAGGTAAAAAATTTCTTTTGGTGAATAAAAATTTAAATTAGCTCCTGGTTTGTTATTTATTTTATGTTGTATTTGTCTTATTTGTTGATTATTAAGTGTATTAAAATTTGTTTTTTTGGGTATGTACTGTCTGACAGATTTGTTTGTATTTTCAATCAAGCCTTTTTCCCATGAGGAATAGGGATGCGTAAAAAAGAAACGGGTTTTCAGCAGTTTAGCGATATTTTCGTGGTCTGCAAATTCCGTTCCGTTATCGCCTGTAATGGAATGCACATGCTTGATATATGCGAACAATAATCTGTAAACGACTTTTGTCAATTCTTTCGCATTTTTGCCATGTTCGAGTTTTTCCATCATCATGAAAGCGGATTTTCTTTCGACCATTGTGACGATTGCCCCGCGATTATTTTCACCCACAACCGTATCAATTTCCCAATCTCCGAAACGCTGTTTAAGATTGACAATTTCATCTCTATGGTCGATTGAAACGCGGTTCTTAATGGATATTTTTTCGCCTGCAGGACGCTTTCGATGTTTGAGTTGATGAACGGCAATGTTTGTAAAGTTTTCCGCCTTCCTGTTTATCTTTACGAATGATTTTATAGATTGTTTCGTGACTGACAAACGTCTTATTTTCAAGTTTTAATCTGCCTTCGATTTGTTGCGGCGAAAAATCTTCTTTTATCAGGGAAATGATTTTCTTCTTTAATTTTTGCGTCATTTTTCGCGGTTTTTTCATGCGTTCTTTTCGCAGTTCCGTCATATCCTGCGCTAATCCGAAAGGGAAATACTCTTTCGGATTGGCGTTGCGTTTCAACTCCCGGCTCACGACCGATTTGTTTTTCTCGATTGTCTGTAAAATCTTTTTTTTGACTGCAACCCTGCTTATACAAACAGGAAATTGTGTACCTTTGCTCTCGGGTTAAATGTACTTTTTTCATTTCAACTTTAAAAGTAAGAATTTTTTCCCAAATCTCATTCGGGGGCATGCCCCCGAATGAGATTCTTTTTTCTACCTAAAGTTGCATTTGTTGTTTGAAATTATCAATTTATTTTATTTTTGGCATTAAATTACAAATTGAAACTTAATGAAATTTATATGCAGTATTATTCTATGGATATATAAAAATTTGTACCAAATGGACGGTTTGTTACAATTTTTCTTTCTACATGTTCATTGTCATCTTTTTTTAATTTATAATTAAGAGCAGTATTCATAAATTCATATTTATTAAGTAATTGGCAATAAATTTTTCAATATTTTCATTACACATAAATGAGCCATACCCAAACTGCCCTGCCGGATTTACTTCTAAAAAACAATAATTGTCGTTTTTATCCACCAGAATATCACACGAGCCTGTATTTAAACCTAATTTTTGCATTAATGAAGTCAATTTTCGGCAATAATCATTACACAGCGCAAAAGGCACACAGCGATTGGGTTTATCATTGTCGTAGTTTCTGAAATCAATAGATGTTTTTGCATTGTTTTGAGATAAAATAGCATAAGTGAAAAACTCGCCATGAAAGTAAAAGCTGCGTAATTCGTATTTTTTATCAATATACTGTTGAAAAAAACGTGAAGTAAAATAATTCTCAAATAATTCAATATCTGTCAACTGCAATTTTTCTGTCAAATTTTTGTATATGCTGTTTTCATACTGAAAGAAGAAGGAACTGAAAGATTTGCAGGCAACAAATTCATATTTTTTTACAAAATCAAGTGCAAATTTCTTGTTATCAGTTACAATCCATTCAGGTACCTGTATTCCTGTTTCGGATGCTTTTAACAATACATCTACTTTATTGAATTTATCAGCCAAAATGTCAGACGAGTACCTACAATTGTGTTTTATCCACAGTTTTAGCGCATTAAATGCCTGTTTGTGTTCTATAAAATTAAAAACTTCGATACTGTCCTGCAATGAACTTTCATTTTGATATTTTACGTAAATCGATGGAATTTCCGCCCGACGAAACCAGCAAACGCTGTTTTTATCAATATCAAAAGCATCAAATGCTGTTGTTATATTTACAGATTCTTGTGAAATGTAAATTTTTAATGCCTTGTCATCATAATTGATTCTGCGAACATTGCAATCTGCAATTTTGCAGTATTTCATCACATCTGTTGCAGAAGCATCATTTTCTTCAGAAAAAATAACTATTTGCTTACAATCAGTAACGTTGGAGCAATTGTTCATAGCGCTTGGTTAACAGTTCAATTCTTTTGCGTTCCATTTCGCGCGTTGGCATACCTATGGCTATACGCCGTTCATCAAGCTGTTCTATGTCAATAATTTCATCGTCTGCTGTATTTGTAAAAGGACAGTATAAACACATTGGCTTTCCTTGCTCCCGGATTGATTTAAACGTTGCCTTTCTATCAACAACCATTCCATAAAAATCCGGCTCGCACTGCCCTTCGCGCACAAATTGCAATATTGTATCTGCAATATTTTTATGGTCTGTAATATGCATCAATAATGCACCTAATCTTTCCTGCATTTTAACGTTTGCACAGCCATACAGTTTAGTATTCGGAAAACCAAACTTATCTATTAATTGAAACAAGCGCTTATAATTCAAAATGTCTGTTTCTTTCATCTTATCCCAATTCACAGAATCTAGGTTTCTTTCTTTTCTTACATTCTGGTCGCTTGCAAATATATCAGTCAGAGTATCTATTATGAAATTACGTTGTGGTAAGTAATAATACCATTCCGACTCTTGTAATAATCGTGGCATTTCTGACAAATAAAAGTCAGGAATTTCCTTTAATAATTCTTTTGATAAAATATCATTTTGCCCGATATCAATCAAAACATTTACAGGAAATGTTCCATATTTATTCGCCAAAGTATCCATATATGAAATAGCCTTTTCGAACTGTCTGTTTTTCATCAATAACCGGCAATACAATTCAATTTCCTTGCTTTGAAACTGATTTATTAAGGGACAGCGCTTTTCGGCTTCCTGCAATTTTGCAAAAGCCAGGCTGTCGTTATCTTCCAGATAGGCAATCTCTGCTTCATATACAAGTTGATAATATCCGATTGCGATGTAGTCGCACTTGCTTTTATGCTCGCTTTGCCCTGTCAAAGAAACGGAAAATGCAAGCAAAATGAATACAATAATAATATATTTACACATAATTCAAAATTTAATTAAAATTTCAAAATGCCATATCAGATATAAATCATACCTGATATGGTCATTTTGTTGTTACTTAACAGTTTTTACAACTGTTCTGTTAGCTGATACACATTATTGACAAATAACATCAAATACACACAGTCTGATAATTGTATTTGTACAATGTTCTGCCTTGAGTTGGATGCATATAATAATCATCCAAGTAAGTAGTAGTACATACACATCCGCCCATGCAAATGGTGTCGCTTCCACTTGTTGCTGCACCACCACTAATTGCCGCCATTTGCTTCATATCCATACGGTCGGCAGTAAAATTTGAAATTCTTTTCATTTGACAAAAGTATTAAAAAATTAAACATTAAAAATTATTTTTTGCAATTTTTTTCGTTGCGCACCGATAAAAATTACAGAAACAAAGATAAGTCATTATTTATTACATAGTTATTCAAATATGAATAATTTTAATTCAAAAACAAATAAAATATACAAAATAAAATTTAACTTTGCAGAAAAAAATTATTTCAATATGGACATTGGTACTAAAATACGAAAATTGAGAGAGGCAAAAATACTGTCGCAAAATGATTTGGCTTTAAAGCTGGGCATATCCAAACCACTCTTCATAATATAGAAATCGGCGCATCACAAAAAATTGATTTTTTGCTAATGGATAAGATAAGTCATATTTTTGATAAAGACCTTGAGTATTTTCTGGAAAACAGTACAGTTCATAATAATGTAAAAGAAAACAAGGGGCAAATCAGCTGCGAAAATTTTACAATTAATAACAATTATCCCGAATTTCTTTTGGAAGAACTGAAAAAACTCCTTGCTGCCAAAGACGAACAGATTGCACTGCTGAAAGATCTGCTGGAAAGAGAATAGAGTGCAATCATATATCCGAATTTTAAAATCAAAAATGCAACAGGCAGGCGCTTACCGAATACATAGCATCATTAAAACTGCGAAGAACGAAACAATCTATAAACACAATAAAAACCGTTTCAGATTAACAGTATCATCAATATATATTCTTAATTCTTTTATTCTTGATTATTTTTGTATTTTTACGAAATATTTACTTGAAAAGCATGCAGACAAACATTTTAATACCTTTTGTATTAACGCTTTTTGCAGGACTGGCAACAGGCGTTGGCAGTGCAATAGCATTTTTTGCGCATCGCACAAACAAGCGTTTTTTGTCGTTTTCGCTTGGGCTTTCGGCAGGTGTTATGATTTATGTTTCATTTGTAGAGCTGTTTAATCAGGCGCAGATTTCGTTGTCAAAACCGGAAAATTTCGGAACAAAAACAGGAATGATAATATCGGTTCTGTGCTTTTTTGGAGGAATGCTGTTAATAGGACTTATCGACCGTTTTGTTCCCTCTGTTGAAAACCCGCACGAAGCGCGTTCTGTTGAAAGCATGAATGTCGATCCTCCCCGAAACGCAAAGCTGATGCGTATGGGCATGGCAACAGCGCTGGCGATAGGAATACATAATTTTCCCGAAGGAATTGCAACATTTGTCGCTGCCATGGAAAATCCTGCACTTGGGATTGCGATTGCCGCCGCCATAGCCATTCACAATATTCCCGAAGGCATCGCTATTTCTGTTCCCGTATATTATGCTACAGGAAACAGGAAAAAGGCTTTTTTTCTGTCGTTTTTATCGGGATTAGCCGAGCCTGTAGGCGCAATATTGGCATATTTGATTCTTATGCCTTTTATTTCACATGCAATTATGGGATGCGTATTCGCTATCGTTGCAGGAATTATGGTTTTTATTTCGTTTGACGAACTGTTGCCTGCAGCCCGTGAATACGGAGAGCATCACGTTTCCATTTTCGGCTTAGTATCGGGAATGTTAATCATGGCTGTCAGCCTTATATTATTATCTTGATTATAAAAAACAAAATAACATGCATAGTCATAATCATTCAAATCACAATCACCATTCGGCAATATCGCTTAACAGTATCTTCCGGTTCGGAATAATTCTCAACCTGACTTTTGTCATTGTCGAATTTATTATGGGATTTTTGTACGATTCGGTAGGACTGTTATCGGATGCAGGGCATAACATGAGCGATGTTGTAAGCCTTGTTTTGGCAATGCTTGCATTCAGGCTGTCAAAAATTCATGCAAGCAAAAAATATACTTACGGATACAAGAAAGCTACTATTCTCGTATCGCTGGTCAATGCAATAATTTTAATAGTTGCAGTTTTTTTTATTGTGGTGGAAAGTATAGAAAAAATTATAACGCCGCAATCTATTAACGGTGTCGCTGTTGTTTGGACAGCCGCCATAGGCGTAATAATCAATGCGGCAACGGCATGGCTTTTCGTACGCGACAAAAATAAGGATCTTAATATAAAAGGAGCGTATTTGCACATGGTAGCGGACGCTTTGGTATCGGTAGGAGTTGTAGTTTCGGGAATTATTATAATGACAACCGGATGGTCATTGATAGATCCTGTTATAGGATTAATAATAGCGGCTGTAATTGTATTTTCCACATGGAATTTGCTGCGCGAAAGCCTGAACCTGTCTATCGACGGAGTTCCGTCAGGTATCAATTACGAAAGTATCAAGCAGATTATTATGTCAAACGCCGATGTAAAAGAGATTCATCACTTGCATATTTGGGCTTTAAGTACTACCCAAAATGCACTGACTACCCATATTGTACTGTCGGATATCGACAGGATGGAAACAGTAAAGACAGATATCCGACAGCTTTTGCGCAAGGCCGGAATAGACCACGCAACACTGGAATTTGAACTTGACGGTATCGAATGTGAAAATGAATTTGACTGAGAAACTATAAACCCGCAGCTCATTCGGATGATGCAGATTTTAAATTGTTCTGCGGAACGGGATTTATGTTATATTTATTTGATAATAAACAACTTTTTTATCTTTTACAAACCTTATCGTACAAATATATTTCTTTACGTCATATTCATTTCATCAGGGAATATCATGCTCATACTTATATACAAAGCGTTTTGCTTCCAATAAAATCTGGCGCTTGTTACCGATTTTATATACCGACATCTATGCGTAACAGTGTCTATTTTAGTTTTTCGCCGCATTTCTTTATCATATCGAAATTGTCGCTTTCATCATCTTTGTTTGAAAAACCAATTTCTCGCGCTGCTTTGAAATATGTTAATGCCATTTTATAATTTTCCTGATTATAGTGCGCAACTCCAATGTTGTAATTTGCAAGTTCATTATTGGGGTTTAATCTTAACACTGCATGAAAATCACTTCTTCCATCTTCATAATAACGCAACATATTATTGGCGTAGCCACGCATAAAGTAAAGAAATTCCATTTCCGAACAGTTTCCCTCAGATAATGCCTTGTTGCAATACGATACAACACTGCGAAACTCCGTATTATATTCGCCATTGTAAATTTCCTTTCTTGGCCAGTTTATTTTACCGTGAATAACCCGCGCCTTGATAAAGTACATATCTGCTGTACCGCGTATTGCCAAAGCGAGGTCTGCCTGCTTGTCCGCTTCGTTCATTTCTTTCATACGGTAGTATTTCCATGCAAGGTCTTCATACTTTTTTGCAACAGTAGCCTTTTGCGCTTTTTCTGCTTCTTCCTCCATTTTGGCTCTTTTTTTGTTTTCGGCAAGTAAACTTTCAGTATCAATATTTAAAAGGCTGCAACCTTCAAAAACGCCTTTGTCTATTGAAGTTACAGAATTAGGAATATTTATTGATTTTAAACCTGTACAATTTTTAAAAGTCCAATCTCTTATTTTTTTAACTGATTTAGGAATAATAATAGATGCTAAACTGCTGCAATCTTCAAAAGCACCTTCGCCTATTGAAGTTACAGAATTAGGAATATTTAATTGATGTTAAACTGCTACAATAATCAAAAGACCAATCGGCTATTTTCGTAACCGAATTGGGAATGTTTATTGATGTTTAAACTGCGACAATTCCCAAAAGCATGCTCACCAATTTCCGCAACCGAATTAGGAATATTTATTGATGTTAAACTGTTGCAATCAAGAAAAGCATTCAACATTATCATAGTTACCGAATTACCAATGGATATAGATGTTAAATTTTCGCAATACGCAAAAGCAGATTTTCCTATTGTTGTAACCCTGTTGTTTATAAACAAAGTTGCTATGTTTTTGCGATGAGAATTCCAAGGCGATTTATTCATATCATAATTTGCCATTGCTCCCGTACCGCTAATGGTCAGAGTCAGATTGTTATCTGTTCCTGTCAATATCCAGGTAAGATTGTCGCCGCAAGTTCCCTTGTCAATAATGGCTTGTGCATTTACGCTGAAACCCAAGCCGATTAAGGCTGTCAAAATTACTAAAATCCTTTTCATTTTATTTTTGAGTTTAACGACTGCCTCCTTCGGACAGTCAAAAAAATAATTGTTTCTGCTCTTTCCTGCATTTTTTCTGTAACAGTTGCAGCTCTGTTTTATATGCTGTGGCGGTCGAGCCGTCGTCGAATTTTTCAAAATTTATCAAATAAAAAAGCGGACTTAAATCCGCTTTCGAGGTTTACCACAACCCTTGTCCCAAATAGTAAGTCCGCATTTCTGTGAACGTTGCGTATTCTGGGACTTTTCTTTTGTGGTAATTTCGAAAGTCAAAACATAGCAAAACGCTATTTATATGTCTTTTTTGTGCTGTTAAGCACATTTTTTCTTTTTATGTCATACTCGAAAATTTATGTTTAAAATTCAGATGTAAAGTTACAAAAATATTTTGAATCGCCAATTCATTCAAGTAAATTTTTATTCACAATTTATTGATGATTATTTTCGTATGCATATTTCTAACATTGCTGTTGTATTTTTATCATTTTAAAGATATGCAAAACGTAATTAATTTAACTCTAAAACGATTTTACTGCAACAGCGCTAAACTATCAATAAGAAGCACGTCAGTTTTATTTGATGCCAATCGCTCATTAGCAAATGTATTTGTTTACTATATTATTCATTTTTAAATATTTCTCTCCCTCTTCTTTTTTTGATATAATCATCGCCAAATTTTGCTTTCATTCTTTTATATAAAATTATGTCTGTACAATATCTATATCCATCAAATATTTTAGAATTATTATTTTTATCTCTAATATATAGTATCACGGTATCTGCATTTGGTTTTTTCGTGCGTTCTAATCTAAAAGCAGTAGAAACAAAAGCATTTTTAAAGTGATCGACATCCAATAAAGCAGGTTCAGATTTATGCATCTGTTTTGCCGTTTCAAAGAAATTAAGTAACTTGTTTAACGCATATGAATTAGCAAGATGTTCTTGCTTTTCAATATAATTCCAATTATTCGTAATACTGTCTGGGATTTCATATCCTTCCAAACCTAACCATTGATATAGATAAAACAAATCAATATCAACACCTGTTGAAGGATTCATTTTGAGTTTATAATTTGTTTCCCAAAACCAGTTGTTAAACTCATCGCAAAATTTTCTAGTTTCGATATTTTTAGCTATATTAACTTGAGTATTATTGGCTCTATACATACTCCATGTAACAAATACCATAGCAGCCGCAGTACACAAATTTAGAACACTAAATAAATTTTCTTTTTTAAATATTTTCTTTAAAAATTCTACTTTTTTCATTGTCATTTCCACATAAGTTTGCTAACTCTTAAATATGTACAAAAATACACTTTTTTTCTAATCTATAAATGGTTCGAAATAAATTTTTATTCACAATTTATTGATGATTATTTTCGTATGCGTATTTCTAACATTGCTGTTGTATTTTTGTAATCGGAACTGCTTTAAATACATTCAAAAGGCATAACTCTTTTAACTCCGGTAAACCATTTTTTAAAATATTGAAATTTTTGTTTAACTTTGCATAAAATTAATATGTTTTACAAACAAATATCAAAATCTCATGGAACAGAAAAAAAACGAACTTAATATCGAACTCGACGAAAAGATTGCACAAGGTACATATTCGAATCTGGCTGTAATTACACATTCTTCGTCTGAATTTATTCTCGACTTTATCCGCATAATGCCTGGATTGCCTAAGGCTCAGGTTCAAAGCCGCATAATTCTTACCCCCGAACATGCAAAACGCTTATTGATTGCTTTGCAGGACAACGTATCAAAATTTGAAAGTAAAAACGGACAGATAAAGGTAGAATATAACGAACCGCCTGTTATTCCTATGAAATTCGGCAGCGGAAACTTTCAGGCATAAATAAAAGCGAATACGATGATTAAACGTTATTGTATCGGTTTGTGTTTGGTATTGTTCATATCGGTTGGCGATATATCGGCACAAAATTTGAAAATAGTTACAGGCGCGGTTGATACTGCATTTAATGCTCATCATTATTTCAAAGGAATAACTGATAATGATGCGAAAATTTTTGTTGCAGGCAAAGAATTTCCTGTTTACCGGACAGGCGCATTTGCCGCCGAAACGGAATTGAAAGAAGGCAGTAACGAAATAAAAATAACAGCGCAGCGAGGCTCGGAACAAACAGAGCAAAATATCAGCATATTTTATAAACAGCGTAAAAGTACTGCTGCTACTGACGGAAGCTTTGCAATAGAAAGTGTTGAAATATTTCCTTCGGAAAATATGACTGTTATGGCGGGAGATGTTATAAAAATAAGAGTGAAAGCCACTCCCAATTGTAAGGTAACATGGCTCGGCAACATAAAACTGCATGAATTGCCGGTTTCGGAAACAGATGGAACAGGAGGAATTTATCAATCGTCATATACAGTTAAAGATAACGACAAGAACTTCAAAAAACCGATATATGTCAAGGTCAGTAACGGGAAAAAATCAATAAAAAAAGAAATAAAAACCAAAATCAGCGTTATGAATAAAGACGCCGAACCGCTGATGCTGCGAACAAAAGGAGCGCTGCCGTATCTCAATTACGGCTTGGGAACCGACAGGCTCGGCGGTTCAAAAATAAGCCATATTGTCGAAGGAATTGTATTGCAAACCGCAGGAAAAGCAGGAAACCTGTATAAAGTGCAGTTGAGCAGGAATTATCAGGCTTGGATTCCCGAAGATTGCGTTGACGTTGTAAGTTCCGGCGTATTTAAGCCTCAATCGCTTGTTGGCTCATGGAATGCACGCGGCATCGACAAGTATGATGTTTTAACCGTTTCGCTAACCGACAGGCTTCCGTTCAGAACATTTCATGAAGTAAGCCCATCGAGAATAATTGTAGATATTTTCGGCGCAACAGCAAATACGGCATGGATTACGCAATATCCCGAAACTTTGAAGCAAATAAAAAATCTTACCTACGAGCAAATGGAAGATGATATTTTTCGTATTATTATCGAACTTTCCCACAGCCATTGGGGACATACAATGGAATATCGCGGTAATAATCTGGTGATAAGCGTAAAGCACCAGCCAAAGTTCGAACTCAACGGTTTGCACATTGCTGTTGATGCAGGACACGGCGGAACTAATATTGGCGCGCGAGGCACTACCGGCTCGATTGAAAAAAACATAAATCTTAAATTGGCAAAAATACTTCAGTCAAAGCTCGAAGAAAAAGGAGCAACAGTAAGCCTTACGCGCAATGAAGATGAAGATGTCGGCATGTCGGAACGTCTTTTGTTGTTGCGTAAAATAAATCCCGACTTGCTTGTGTCAATTCATTGCAACGCAGGCGGATCGCCATTTACAGGAAAGGGAACAAGTACATATTATCGGCACATAGGCTTTCGTCCTTTGTCAACATCCATATTGAATCGCCTGCTTGAACTCGGCGTAAGTAATTTCGGAAATGTAGGCAGTTTTAATTTTACGCTTAACAGCCCAACAGAGTACCCGAATGTGCTGGTCGAAACATTATTTATAAGTTCGCCTGAAGATGAAGCAAAACTTCTCGATGAAGATTTTCAAAATAAAATGGTTGAAAAAATAATTATGGGCTTGCAGGACTTCTTGGATGAACAAAGTCAGGATTGATATCTAAATTTATAAAAATTAACTATATTTACAAAAAAATCACAGCTTAAAAAGACTTAAATAGCTGAAAATAACCGCTTGACAGTATAAATAATTATTATAAACTCTAAAATTTACAAACATGGCAGATAAAAAATTTATAACTTGCGATGGAAATTATGCGGCAGCCCATGTAGCTTACATGTTTAGCGAAGTGGCAGCCATTTATCCCATTACGCCATCTTCACCAATGGCTGAATATATTGATGAATGGGCGGCATTCGGACGAAAAAACATTTTTAACGAAACCGTCAGGGTTGTAGAGATGCAATCGGAAGGCGGAGCTGCCGGAGCGGTTCACGGTTCGTTACAGGCAGGCGCGCTTACAGCAACTTATACCGCATCACAGGGGCTTTTGCTGATGATTCCCAATATGTATAAAATTGCAGGAGAATTGCTTCCCGGCGTATTTCATGTTTCGGCGCGTTCGCTGGCAGCGCAGGCTCTGTCAATTTTTGGCGACCACTCGGATGTAATGAGCGCGCGTCAAACAGGCTTTGCAATGCTTGCAACATCATCCGTGCAGGAAATTATGGACTTGGCGCCTGTTGCCCATTTGGCAGCAATAAAGGGACGAATACCTTTCATCCATTTCTTCGACGGCTTTCGTACTTCGCACGAAATTCAAAAAGTTGAAGCTGCAGATCAGGACAATCTTGTAAAATTAATAGATTGGAACGAACTGGCAGAATTTCGCAAACGTTCATTGAACCCCGAGCATCCGGTAACGCGCGGAACGGCGCAAAATCCCGATATATATTTTCAAACTCGCGAGGCGCAAAATAAATTTTATGATGCGATTCCTGATATTGTTGCAGATTATATGACTGAAGTAAGCAAGCTGACAGGACGAAAATATGCGCCTTTCACATATCATGGCGCACCTGATGCTACCGACATTATCATATCAATGGGTTCGGTTACCGAAGTAGCAAAAACGGTTGTCGACAAGCTTAATCGGGATGGCGGAAAAACAGGCGTTGTTACCGTTCATTTGTATCGTCCGTTCTCGGTAAAATATTTAAACGAAATTATCCCCGAAACGGTAAAGCGCATTTGCGTACTCGATCGCACCAAAGAACACGGAGCAAACGGCGATCCTTTGTATCTGGATGTTGTAGAAGCATTTTCAAATAATAAAAATATTAATATTGCTAAAAAACCTTTGATTACAGGAGGACGCTACGGGCTGTCGTCAAAAGATACGACGCCTGCACATATTCTTGCCGTATTCAACAATCTGAACGATGAAAAACCGAAAAACCAGTTTACGGTAGGAATAAATGATGATGTAACCAATCACTCGCTTCCGTTACTGCCCGACATTGCCGTACTTCCCGAAGGAACGTTTGAAGCTAAATTTTATGGTCTCGGAGCGGATGGAACCGTAGGCGCAAATAAAAATTCAATTAAAATAATAGGCGACAATACCGAAAAATACAGTCAGGCTTATTTCGACTACGACAGTAAGAAATCGGGCGGATATACATGTTCGCATTTACGTTTCGGCGATAAGCCCATTCAGGCTCCGTATCTCGTAAATACGCCTGATTTTGTGGCTGTTCACGTTCCTTCGTATCTTAAAAAATATGACTGTCTGAAAGGACTAAAACATGGAGGAACATTTTTGTACAACTCGCCGTGGTCAATTGAAGAAACAAAAAACAACCTTCCCGATAATGTTAAAAAATATCTGGCTGTAAACAGTATCCAAATGTATATTGTTAATGCTACCGATATAGCACAGAAAATAGGCTTGGGAAACCGTACAAATACAATACTCCAATCGGCGTTTTTCAAAATATCACAGGTTATTTCTTATGATTTGGCTGTTAAGCAAATGAAAAAAGCCATAGAAAAGTCGTACGGACGCAAAGGCGAGAATATTGTAAACATGAACTATTCGGCTGTTGATGAAGGCGGAAATGTTATAAAGATTGATATTCCTGCCGAGTGGGCAAACATTGAATTGACGAAACAGAATGATGAGCGCAATATTCCCGATTTTATTAAGAATATAGTTGAACCCATAAATTCTCAAAAAGGAAACGACCTTCCGGTTAGCGCATTTTCAGGCTATGAAGATGGAACATTCCCCGCAGGAACTACAGCATACGAAAAACGCGGAATAGCCGTAAATGTTCCAAGATGGCAAGCTGAAAACTGTACTCAATGCAATCAGTGTTCATACGTTTGTCCTCATGCGGCAATCCGTCCTGTGGTAATGACCGACGAAGAGTTGAAAAATGCTCCGAAATCGATGAATACGCTCGAAATGAAAGTACCTAAAGAAATGTTCGGTATGCACTTCCGTATTCAGGTTTCGGTTTTAGACTGTACAGGCTGTGGCAACTGTGCCGGTATTTGCCCTTCAAAGACAAAAGCCCTGTATATGGAACCAATTGAAACTCAAATGGAAGAAATACCTAATTGGGAATATTCGCAACATAAAGTTACTTATAAAGACGATTTGATAGATAAAACGTCAAACGTTAAAAACAGTCAGTTTGCACAGCCTTTATTTGAATTTTCGGGAGCCTGCGCAGGTTGCGGCGAAACGCCGTATATCAAGACAATAACACAGCTTTTCGGTGAACAGATGCTTATTGCAAATGCTACGGGATGTTCATCAATTTACGGAGGCTCGGCTCCATCAACGCCATATTGCAAAAATTACCGTTCAGGCTTCGGACCGGCATGGGCAAACTCGCTGTTTGAAGATAATGCCGAATACGGTCTCGGAATGGCAACAGCAACCCTGCAAATGCGCAACCGTATTCAACTGGTTATGGAAGAAGCCATCGCTGATTGTACGGAATGTTCAGACGAATTGAAAAACTTGTTTAAACTGTGGATTGAAAATCGTGAAAATACGGTAGAAAGCAGAAAAATAGGCGATGATATTATAAAACTGGCAGAAAAATGCAGTTGCGACTATTGTCAAAAAATATTTGCCTTACGGCATTATCTTGCTAAAAAATCGCAATGGATATTCGGCGGCGACGGCTGGGCTTACGACATTGGATTCGGAGGGCTTGACCATGTGCTTGCTTCCGGCGAAAACGTTAATGTTTTGGTTCTTGATACCGAAGTTTATTCAAATACGGGAGGACAGTCGTCGAAAGCTACGCCTGCCGGTGCAGTGGCGAAATTTGCCACGTCGGGTAAAAAAATACGTAAAAAAGACTTGGGTATGATTGCAAAATCCTACGGTTATGTTTATGTTGCGCAGGTGTCCATGGGAGCAAATCAGGCTCAGTATCTCAAATCAATAAAAGAAGCGGAAGCGTTCAACGGACCTTCGCTTGTAATATGTTATGCACCATGTATAAGTCATGGAATCAAGGCTGGAATGTCATGTACGCAACTCGAAGAAAAACGCGCCGTAGAATGTGGATACTGGCACTTGTGGCGATATAATCCCGACATGGAAGCAGCAGGGCAAAACGGCTTTGTACTCGACAGCAGAGAACCCGACTGGAGCAAATTCCAGAACTTTATAAAAGGAGAAATACGTTACAGTTCGTTACTGAACTCATTTCCGCAGGAGGCGGCTGAACTGTTTAATACAACTCAGCAAAATGCCCTGTGGCGATACAGCCAATACAAACGGCTTGCGGCGGGAAACTGATAAGCCTTTTTTATGGCAAATGACTTGAAATCACAGAAGCATATAAGGTTAAAATTAATTAAACCAATTTGCTTTAGTATTTGATTTTTTTATAATTTTACACAAAAAATAAATGATTCATGAAAACCTAAGTACATGACAAAAATTTAAAGACGTCTATCTCAGCTCTATCCATCGGGTTAAGCAATGCTGTTGCAATAAGTTCTAATCCATACTTGAAGATACTTTTTGCCCGTTTCCCGTGC
>JAIRZQ010000163.1 GCA_031267135.1 Prevotellaceae bacterium | reverse complement strand
ATCTGGAAATATCAAAAAACCTCATGCTAAATATCTGCTTTTAAGGCAGAACCCGAACTTAACCGATTTTTTGTTTTGCGGGAAATCTTTACATAAAAAACGTTTTATTCCGCTTTTATTACCCCTCAAATATTACAATTGTAAATATTACTCAATGCAAATCATACTTTGTGTACACTTGTTATGCAATGCATTTAATTTTTGGTACAAAATTACATATATCTTATAAATTCAACCAAATAAAAACTCACAAAAAACAGGTAAGATTTTAACAATTTCAGGTAAAATCTTACAAAATATAACTAATCCAAAAAATATTTCTAATTTTGTTGTCATAATCAACGACAAATTATTGTTGTATAAGAAATAATAATATGAAAATAGGAAATAAAATAAGAAGCTTGCGCATAGAACGAAATCTTTCGCCTGTTCAAGTTGCCGATATGCTTGATATATCAGAATCGACCTATCGTAAGTACGAAACCGACAAAAACTCGCCCAATCTTGATTTGCTTAATAAAATAGCACAAATTTACAATAAGGAACTTGTTGATTTATTACCTGATGGCTTCGTATATCAAGAAAATAAAGATAATTCCGTTGGAATAAACGAAGGCGTGATAAATCATCTTTCGGATAAAATTGTAGAGTTGTACGAAAATCAAATATCATACCTTAAAGAACAAATACAGGAATTAAAGAACGAAAATGCCCGGTTAGAAATTACCATTAATAATCTGCGCCATACCTGAGCAATGAATTTAGACGAGAAATTTTTTTACATACCTGATACAAACGATAACATTTCGTTTTTGACAGAACAACTTTTTCCGTAAAAAACATCGTAAATCGAATTTTCTCTGTGTGTTATTCTTTTTTGCTTACTTTGCAAATAATTTAATTATTACAGTTGTATTTTATCAATAAATGCCAATACAGTGAAGAATATATGCATGTAGAATATTTTATAGCAAAACGGCTTGCATCAAGCAGAGAAAGCGGCAATCGGCTGTCGCGGCTGATGTCGATTGTGGCTGTGGTAAGCATTGCGCTTGGTATTGCGGTGATGATTCTTACTGTTGCTATTGTTACGGGTTTCAAAAGTCAAATTTCACACAAGCTTGCAGGTGGAAATTCGCATATCCGTATTACAAACCTTGACTCCAACTATTCGTTTGAAACAAATCCTGTTGTCGTAAATCAGGAACTTTTTGACAAGCTGAACGAAGTTGAAGGAATAAAACACGTTCAAAAATTTATAACAAAGGGCGGAATAATAAAAACCGAATACGATAATCAGGGAGTAATGTTCAAAGGTATCGGTTCGGATTTTGACACTGCGTTTTTTGCAGGCTGCATTACCGAAGGACGCGTTTTTACTGTAAGCGATACGGCAACAACAAATAATGCCCTTATTTCAAAGAAACTTGCGCAGCTGTTGCGCCTGAAACTCGGCGACAGGTTTGATGCCCATTTTGTACAGAATCCGCCGCGTGTGAGGAGGTTTACGGTTTGCGGAATTTATTCGACTCAGCTCGAAGAAATTGACAGGACACTCGTTCTGTGCGACATAAAACATTTGCAAAAAATTTACGGATGGTCTGATAATCAGGTTTCGGGGCTGGAAATTAGCATAGATGATATTGAAAATATTGAAACATTGAGTGAAGAAATAGACGATCTGGTCGCTTCCGATGCAAGCGGAGATGGGTCGAGGCTTGCCGTTGACAATGTCCTGCAACTGTATCCGCATTTGTTTGCATGGCTTGATTTGCTCGACACGAATGTAGCTGTTATTCTTTTGCTTACAATAGCCGTTGCAGGATTCAACATGGTTTCGGGACTGCTTATAATGCTTCTTGAACGAACATCAATGATTGGTATTTTGAAATCGCTGGGAATGAAAAACGCTGACATTTGCAGGCTGTTTTTGTACCGTACGGCGTTTATTGCAGTAAAGGGTCTGATAGCGGGCAATATTATCGGGACAGGATGCTGTTTGCTACAGCAGAGTTTTGGAATAATAAAACTTGATGCTGCGAGTTATTTTGTGGAAACGGTTCCGATAAATCTGGATATTTTTCATTTGATTTTGCTTAACCTGTCATCTGCACTGATTATTGCTATCGTGCTGGCAGCGCCATTGCAAATAATAGCCAGAATAAGCCCCGAAAAAACAATCCGGTTTGAGTAAACCGGCTGTTGCCTTCTGCAAAGGTTTGAACTCGAAGCATCAAAATAGTTGCGCGGGCGAAGAAACGACTGATTATAATGAATATATACCGAAAATATTATTGTAAAACCGGAAATAATTTTGCAACTAATTTAAGGTATTATCAAAAAATTCATACTGTATAAAATTTTCATATAATTTTTGATTGACTTTTATTTTATACATAAAGCATATAAACAGCCATTTGAGTTTTATATTAGATGATATACACATTCCTCATAAATAAGTATGTTTTTAATATAAAATGTTTATATCAAAGATATTTTATTTGATTTTTATCAACCTGCGCACTATGACTTTAATTTTACAAATCGTTTCCAATATGCAAAAACGTGCTTTAATTAACTGTTTTCAATAGAGATAGAGCAATATACGGATTAGTATCAAAATAATTTACAGGTAATTATTTTATGGGAATTATTTCATACTTAAAATTATTTTTGTAAATTTGACTGAATTTATAAACAGCCGGCAACAGCTAAAATCATATAAAGCCTGATGGTTTTTACAAAAATTGCTTGTCTTGATAATTGTAATTTTACATTGGACTTAATATAATATCTGTTTATTATACTTTTTGAAAAATAATAAAAATGTAATATAAAATTTTATATAAAGTGAAAAAACTGTTTCTCATAGACGCTTATGCTTTGATATATCGGGCTTATTATGCGTTTATAAAACGTCCGATAATGACCTCGTCGGGCATAGACACATCGGCAATTTTCGGATTTACAAAATCCGTTTTCGAGATTCTGAAAAAGGAAAAACCTGCACATATTGCCGTCGTGTTCGACCCTCACGGAGGCAAAACTTTCAGGCATGAAATGTATTCCGAATACAAGGCAAACAGATTGAAAGCGCCGGAAGTTATCAAAAATTCAATTCCTGCAATCAAAGAAATACTTGCTAATATGGGAATTTCGACATTTGAAATCGATGGCTACGAAGCCGACGATATTATCGGAACTTTGGCAAAAACCGCCGAACGCAACGATTTTCATGTGTACATGGTTACGCCCGACAAAGATTATGCACAACTTGTGGATGAATCAATTTTCATGTACAAGCCCAAACATTCGGGCAGCGATATTGAAATCTGGGGCGCGCCCGAAGTGTGCGCAAATTTCGGAATAAACAAGCCCGAACAGATAATAGATATTCTTGCAATTTGGGGCGATGCGTCCGACAATGTTCCGGGCGTATCGGGAATAGGCGAAAAAGGCGCTGCAAAACTTGTACAGGAGTTCGGAAGCGTTGATAATTTGCTTGCAAACCTTCATAAATTGCCCGAAAGGCAGTACAGATTGATAGAAGAAAATCGCGAACAGTTGCTGTTGTCTCAAAAGCTTGTTACAATCAATACAAACGTTCCGATAGAGTATGATGAAAACGATTTGCTGAAACGCGATGCCGATAACGAAAAACTTGCGGAAATATTGAGAAAATATGAGTTTGCGTCGCTGCTGCGCGAACTAAAAAGCAACGAAACGCCTGTTGTAGTGCAAACGGATTTGTTCGGAAATTCGGTAATCGAACAGAATAAGCAAAGTGCTGAAAAAGTCGGAATTTTCCAAACGATAAATGATGTAGCGCACAGTTATAAAACAGTGAAAACCGACGCCGAAATCGACGAGCTTGTACAGCTGCTTTTGCAGCAAAAAGAAATTTGCCTTGATACCGAAACCGAAGGGTTCGATTATTTTTCGGATAAACTTGTGGGAATTTCATTTGCCGTTAAACCGCACGAAGGCTATTATGTACCGTTATGTGAAATTCACGGAGGCAACAAATCGTTTATCGAAAAGCTGCGACCCGTATTTGAAAACAGCGAAATATGTAAAATAGGACAAAACATAAAATTCGATTATCTGTTTCTGAAAAATTACGGCATAAACGTTTGTGGATTTTTGTTCGACACAATGCTTGCCGACTATCTTCTAAATCCCGAACAGCGGCATAATATGAACCTTTTAAGCGAAAAATATTTATCGTATTCGCCTGTAAAAATCGAAACGCTGATTGGCGAAAAGGGAAAACATCAGCAAAAAATTTCGCAGGCGCCGCTTAATGCCGTTGCCGAATATGCAATTGAAGATGTTGATGTTACAATTCAACTGAAATATATTCTCGAAGAAGAATTGAAAAAAAACGATCTTTACAAATTATATTGCGAGATAGAATCGCCGCTTATTCCTGTTATTGCCGATATGGAATACGCAGGAGTGCGCATCGACAGCTTGAAATTAAATGCTTTCGGGCAAAAGCTCAATACTCGGCTTCTTGAACTTGATAACGAAATTAAGCAAATGACAAATGAGCCTGCTTTGAATATATCATCTCCCAAACAACTGGGCGTTGTGCTTTTCGAAAAAATGCAACTCAACGATAAGGCAAAACGCACCAAAACCAGACAGTATTCAACCGACGAAGAAACATTAATGTCGATGCGCGGGAAACATCCTGTTATCAATAAAATTTTAGAATACCGTTCGGTAAAAAAAATGCTGTCAACATATGTCGAGGCTTTACCCGAACTGATAAACAAAAAAACAGGACGTATTCATGCTTCATTTAATCAGGCGATAACAGCAACAGGACGGTTGAGCTCGTCAAACCCGAACCTGCAAAATATTCCCGTTCGCGATGAGGATGGGCGCGAAATACGCAAAGCATTTATCGCATCAGGCGAAAACCGTGTTCTTGTTTCTGCCGATTATTCGCAAATCGAACTGCGGCTGATGGCTCATGTCAGCGAAGATGAAAATCTGATAAATGCATTTAATTCGGGCGAAGACGTGCATACTTCAACCGCAGCTAAAATTTATCACGTAAGCAATGCCGAAGTTACGCGCGAACAGCGTACAAAGGCAAAAACCGCAAACTTCGGAATTATATACGGAATATCGGCTTTCGGCTTAGCTCAACGCCTGAATATCACGCACAAAGAAGCAAACGAGCTTATCAACGGATATTTTCAACTGTATCCTGCGGTAAAAACATATATGAACAAATCTATTGACGATGCTCGCGAAAAAGGCTTTGCCGAAACTATCTTCGGACGAAAACGCCGCTTGCCCAATATCGCTTCCGGCAATGCCATTGTGAGAGGACTCGCCGAACGAAATGCAATAAACACTCCGATACAGGGTTCTGCCGCTGATATTATAAAAATAGCGATGATAAATATTGCAAACAGGTTGAAGCAGGAAAACATGTCGGCAAAAATGATATTGCAGGTACACGATGAACTTGTTTTTGATGTCGAAAAATCGGAACTTGAAAAGGCGTTAAATATTATTTCAACCGAAATGCAAAATGCAGCCGTCCTTAGAGTGCCGCTAACAGTAGAAGCAAACTACGGGAACAACTGGATAGAAGCCCATTGAAAAACAAGCAATAAGTATCTGCAAGGCGGGAAAAATAATGGAGATAAGAATGGAAATATTTTACTGATATGCTTCAATGCGATATGTAAAGATAAAATATTTTACGGTAATATTTTGTTATGCGATTTTTTTATTACTTTTATGCATTAAAATTATACGGAAACTATGCTTATAAAAACTTACGGGAGCGCTTTTTATGGAATAAACGCAACAACAATAACGATAGAAGTAAGCGTTTCGCAAGGTATAAATTTTCATCTTGTCGGATTGCCTGACAGTGCTGTGAAAGAAAGTCAACAGCGAATTTCTACGGCGCTTACTGCAAACGGATATAAAATGCCGGGCAAAAAAGTTGTGATAAATATGGCGCCTGCAGATATTCGCAAAGAAGGCTCGGCTTACGATTTGCCTTTGGCTATAGGAATTTTGGCTGCGTCCGAACAAATAGAATCCGACAGTCTGGAACATTATGTAATAATGGGCGAACTGTCGCTCGATGGAACATTGCGACCGATAAAAGGCGCTTTACCCATTGCAATACAGGCGCGTTCCGAAGGCTTTAAGGGTTTTATTGTGCCGAAAGAAAATGCTCGTGAAGCCGCCGTTGTAGATTCGCTCGAAGTATATGGAGTTGAAACATTAAATGAAGTTATAGATTTTATCAACGGGAAAAACAATATTGAGCAGACGATAGTTAATACACGTGAAGATTTTTTTTCAAATCCGCGCAGATATGATGTTGACTTTTGCGATGTAAAAGGACAGGAGAACGTGAAACGCGCTCTCGAAATTGCTGCCGCAGGAGGTCATAATGTTATTATGATTGGCGCTCCCGGATCTGGAAAATCAATGCTGGCAAAACGATTGCCTTCAATTCTTCCGCCGCTTAATCTGCGCGAAGCGCTTGAAACAACAAAAATACATTCGGTTGCAGGAAGAATCGGCAGAAATACAAGTTTATTGACCATACGTCCGTTTCGTTCGCCTCATCATACAATTTCGGATGTCGCTCTGGTTGGCGGCGGAACGTATCCTCAACCGGGCGAAATATCGCTGGCGCACAACGGAGTGCTTTTTCTCGATGAACTGCCGGAATTTAAGCGCACTGTGCTGGAAGTTATGCGTCAACCGCTCGAAGACAGAAAAATCGTTATCTCGCGGGCAAAGCTTTCAATCGAATATCCTGCAAACTTTATGCTCATAGCCGCCATGAATCCCTGTCCTTGCGGGTTTTATAATCATCCCGAAAAACAGTGTCTGTGCGCGCCCGGTACCGTCCAAAAATACTTGAGCCGCATTTCGGGTCCTTTGCTCGACCGTATTGATATTCATATTGAAGTTGTTCCCGTACCGTTTGAAAAACTTTCGGATATTAGCAAAAGCGAAACAAGCGAACAAATTCGCGAACGGGTAATAAATGCACGCAAAATACAGGAAGAACGGTTTGCTTATGCCAAAACAATTCACAGCAATGCAATGATGACAACTCAAATGCAAAAAAAATTCTGCGCTTTGGATGAAAAAAGCGAAAAAGTGTTGAAAGATGCCATGCAGCGTCTTGGGCTTTCGGCGCGCGCCTACGATAGAATATTGAAAGTAGCGCGAACAGTTGCCGACCTTGAGGCAAAACCGAATATTGAATGGCAGCATGTTGCCGAAGCCATTCAGTACAGAAGCTTAGACCGCGAAGGATGGGCAGGATAATTATTGCAGGCATTGCTGATTAGGGAAATTCAGGAAATGCAGAAAAAAAAGCGTTTTACGTTTTGGCAGTAAAATCTTGCTTTTGGCGTGATTTTGTGCGGTAATTTATTGAAAAATCTCTGTTTCTTTAATTTCGTTACTTTAAAAATTAATCCCCGCTATTAAACTGCTCGCATACGCATCGGAAACTTGTTTTATTGCTTTTGCTGATATATGTGACCAAGCCATTTGAAAAATCAATGGTGTAAACACTGTAATTGTTGCGACTTGCTGTTGTTTCTCCTGCCCAAAGACTATGCCAGCGCTCAGCACGGCAAGCATTAAAATCAGTATCCTTTTCATCTTTCTATTTATTATTATATTTTATTTTTCAAAACACTTCGTTGCATCGCGACATAATTCAGAATTCAAGATTTCAGAAGTCGTTCCACTTTTTTTGCTTCCCGAAAGTTCGCGCCATAGTGCTGCCAAATAACTGCTTTGTGATTTCCTCGCAAGCATCGGGCAAACTGTCTATGATAAAAGTAACCGGCTTGGCGCTTTTGACTACCATTACATTATTTTTATTATTTCTACGGCTACATTTCTTAAATCCGGCATGGACATTCCTAAATTTGCATGGATAAATGTCGGGTCGCATATCAAATATTTTTTCCCGTCAACCATCACATAATCACCTTCTGTGGTGGGATTATCGAATTGTATGGCGGTTGCCAGGTGTATTTGAGGGTAGTATATCAGGACTACCGGTAAACCAAGCAGCCGGCGGACAAGCTGGGCGAACAGTATGGCGCGGTCGTCGCAGTCGGAATAGGCGGACGCGATGGTCTCTTCTGCAAAGTTCCATTT
>JAIRZQ010000108.1 GCA_031267135.1 Prevotellaceae bacterium | reverse complement strand
ATAAAAGCGGAATAAAACGTTTTTTATGTAAAGATTTCCCGCAAAACAAAAAATCGGTTAAGTTCGGGTTCTGCCTTAAAAGCAGATATTTAGCATGAGGTTTTTTGATATTTCCAGATAAAAAATATCGCAGTTAAAAAATTAATTAGTTTTTAATAACACTAACAAATTATGAAAAAAAGAATTTTAAATTTATGTTTTATGGCGACTGTAATACTATTTGCTGCAAGTTGCCAAAAGGATTATTCGGAAGATAAAAATATAACTTCCGCACGAAGTGATGAAACTCTCATCAATGCACAGGGGCAAAACTTAGAAAGAATTATTTTGCCAATGGAAGAATCCGGCAATGGATTACCCGCTTATTACATTTCAGAAATAAAAGATGGCAAGGAAATTCTTACACCAATGCAACAGCTGCCGCCAAGTGTTCCGGGAGGAGGTTCCTGTGGCGCAATGTTAGGTGTTATTACTCCTGATGTTTATAATGGATATCTGTATTTTACGGTAGGTGATGTTATAGAAAGATCAGCGCCAACATTGGTTGACCCTATATATTCAAGCTCATCTACAGGCTTGGGGATATGGGATTATATTCATCTTAGTTATTCGGATTTTGGTTATCTTATTACCAATAATGGCAATAAAATCAAACTTACAGCCAAAAAGACTACTACAAATGAATCTAATAAAATTGCCTGCGGAATTTATGAAGTTTTTATTTGTACGCCAGGATATTCTCATCCTCCCTCTTTCCCATCAGCAGGTGAAAATGGAGATGGCACTACAATATATATGTATTAAGAACTGTTTATAATTTCACTCTTATTACATATCCACCTACTTTAATTTTAGATTAAATTCTCTTTGTAGAATAGATAAGAAATGCTGTCTGTATTTCATAGGGTATAAGTTTATTATCTGTTGATATTCCGGATTGGCTACGCCGAACTCCGCTTCGCTTCGGTTGCTTCAGGCTAACACTTTCGTAATGACGCTCTAATCCTTATCGTCATTGCGAACCTGCAAGATGAAGCAATCCGGAAATCAATACATCGTATAGCTTCGCTACGCTCGTAATGACGAATACTTAATATCTTTGACAGCCTCATATCTTTTCTTTTAATTAAATAATAAAGTTTAATTTTATAAAATATTTTGTATAAATTTGCAGCAAAAAATTAATTAATATGAAAAAGACATTTTTATTTTCCATAATTATCGGTTTGTCTTTGTCCGTATTCGGGCAGGCAGTAGATACCGACGCTGTAATAGATAATTTTACAACTCAACTGTCAGTATTTCCACAGGAAAAAATTTATATTCAAAGCGACAAGCCTTATTATATAGCAGGCGAAAACATGTTTTTTCGTATATATCTGCTTAATGCTCAATCGAATCAGCCCGCACTGTTCAGCAGATATGTTTATGTGGAATTGATAAATCCATTAGATTCTGTTGTCATTCGCCAACAAATACGTCCCGAAGGACGTCTGTTTTACGGATCAATGACATTGCCCGCCAGCCTGCCGCAGGGAAATTACACTTTGCGGGCATATACCCGCTACATGGAAAATTTTGAAGAAAAGTTTTTTTATACACGCTCTGTATTCATTGCCAACCCAAACGCCGTAAAGTTTGAAATGCAAACAGAATTTGAATATTTTGACAACGAAGAAATCGGACTGAGTTTGCGTTTTATTGATAAAGCGACAAAAGAAATAAAGCAGCCCGACCGTATATCTTTGCGCTTGAACAGAGAAAAACAGGCTTTGCTGAAGCCTGATAAGGAAGGCCGGATAAATCTGAAATTCAAATTAAACGAAAATGAAGATAAACGGGTTTTATTGGCAGGCTACGGAGAAGAAATGAGATTATTCGAGGAATATATTCATATTCCATTCAAAAACAATAATTTATATTTATCGTTTTATCCCGAAGGTGGCAATATTATTGAAACCATGCCCTGCAAAATTGCTTTCAAAGTATTTTTATCAAATGGAAATTTTGCAGATATAAAAGGAAAAATACTTAACGAAAAAGATGAACTTATTTCCGAATTTGAAACGCTGCATGATGGAATGGGATATCTCACTCTTTTGGCGCAAAAGGTCGAAAAATATTATGCAAAATGCGAATACAAAGGCAAAACATTCAGGTTTGATTTACCTGATACGCAAGCGAATACCTGTTCATTAAAAACGGTATGGAATAATGACAATCTTGCAGTATTTGTAAACAAGCCTGCTGACATGATTACGCAAAAATTGTATTTACTAATACAAAGCAGAGGAAATTTGCTGTATTTTGACGAGTGGGATTTTGAAAAAGGAAGCATGATAATAAGCAAAAACGCTTTTCTTACAGGCGTACAGCATTTTATGCTGCTAACAGAAGACATGCAGGCTGTGAGCGAGCGTTTGGTTTTTGTGAACAGAGGCGACTGGACAGATGCAGAACCGACAGCGAATAAAAATGAATTTGACAGGCGCGAATACGTAAAAATGGATATTCAACTGAGAACTAATGATACTGATGGAAATAACTTTTCAGTTTCGGTAACAGACGATAAGGATGTGATTATTGATACAACTACTAACATCTTAGCAGAAATACTGTTATCTTCTGAGCTTTACGGACGTGTAAATAATCCTGCATACTATTTTGACAACAATGATGAGGAAACAAACGCACGTTCAGATTTGCTAATGCTTACGCAAGGTTGGAAACGATACGACATACCCGAAATATTGAAAGGAAATATTAAAACTCATAGAATAGCGCCCGAAGAAACTCAGTCGATATCGGGCTATGTAACCAACAATTTTTCAAAGCCATACAAGGAAGCTCAAATTAAAATATTTTCGCCCGACGAAGGTTTTTTTGCAGAAACGGATACCGACGCAAAAGGCAATTTTATTATAAACGATTTTGAATATCCCGACAGTACCGAATATGCAATTCAGGCGCTGACGAGAAAAGGCAAAGGCTCTGTGCTTCTGAATTTAAATGATATTGATTATCCCAAAGCAAAAAATTTGGAAATTTTTGCACAGGAATACGAAGATAAAAAAGAAGAAGCCGCTGATATTTTGGATTATATAGAAAACACAAATACAAAATATTCGAGCGATGTTGCCTGGGTTTTGAATATAGAAGCATCGGTAGTAACTGCAAAAAGAATAGAAAATAAACAGCCGCCAAGAACTTATTACGGATTTTTCCCCGATGATGCTATTACTCAAGAAGACTTGGAAAGATTTCCTCCATCGAATATATACGATCTTTTGGCACGGTTGCCGGGTGTGATTGTGAATGGCAAACAGGTAAGAATATTGCGCAGCATGAGGAGTTCTATTAAAAGAAAGAATACGGGAGTGCCTTTATTCATTGTTGATGGTATTCCATTATCCAAACCGGATACAGATATAGCTGGTTATAATATTAGTCCTATAGATGACATTAATGTTCATGAAATAAAACAAATAAATCTGATGAAATCTGCTGCCAAATTAGTTATTTACGGGATGGAAGGCAGTCAGGGCGTTATTGAAATAATAACCAAAAAAGGAGAATATATTGAACCTCCCGCAAAACTTAATATAAAAACAGTAAAACCTTTAGGCTATCAAAAACCCATAGAGTTTTACTCTCCAAAATATGATACTCCTGAAGCGTTGAAAAATGAAAAAACAGATACGCGCAGCACAATTTACTGGAAACCAAATGTATTAACGAATAAAGAAGTTAAGGCAACAATAGATTTTTATACGGCAGACAACCCGACAACATATTCTGTAGTGATAGAAGGCGTGAGTGATAACGGGAAACTTATTTATCATAGAAAAAGGGCTGTAATTGAGGTGAAGTAGTTGGGATTAGTCAGGCTGTCATATCTTGATATCTTTGGCATAAGAGATTGGGCAAAACATTTTCCAAATGAACTTTCGGGTGGACAAAAGCAGCGTGTTGCTATTGCCAGAGCAGTAATTGCCAATCCTGATATAATTTTAGCAGATGAGCCAACAGGGCAGTTAGATTTTTCAACATCAAACGAAGTACTTAATATTTAAAAAACATAAACAATCAGGGAAAAACGGTAATTATTGTTACGCACGAGCAATACATTGCCGATAATACAAATAGAATGATAAAAATAAA
>JAIRZQ010000104.1 GCA_031267135.1 Prevotellaceae bacterium | reverse complement strand
GTCATTTGCAGGAATGTAATCTTGATTATTCATTTTGAAAATTTTAAAATTATTAAACTTGATATTGACTGTTTTATGAATTGCTTTGCAAAATTTAAATTATTGCAAGTCGTAAATAGCGACAAATATTCTATTTTGGAAGACAGATATTCCATTTGAGAAGACAAACATTCCGTTTGGGAAGACAAACATTCCATTTGGGAAGACAAATATTCCGTTTTGGAAGACAAATATTCCATTTTGGAAGACAGATATTCCATTTGAGAAGACAAATATTCCGTTTTGGAAGACAAATATTCCGTTTTGGAAGACAGATATTCCATTTGAGAAGACAGATATTCCATTTCGGAAGACAGATATTCCGTTTCGGAAGACACAAAATTATATATGTAACAGCCCTGTACCGCAGCAGCAGCGCCGCAAGCAGAGCCTGCGCTGAACAAAAACTGCAAATTTGCCTTTTTTGTTAAGCAGTTATAAACTATTCTTTTGAGTGTATGCATATTAATCAATATTAGTCTTTTACATAAGGTTGTCTTATAATTTACATTATAGGACAACAAACCCGCATGATTATTAGTAATATAGCTGCTTTTTCATATAATTGTTAAAAAAAATTTTTTGCTTGTAACAAAATATGTATATAACTTTGCATGTCCTATAATGTAAATTATCGGACAAAAATATTTTCGGGAAGTGTTAAAAATGATGATAAATCATTAAATTAAAAATCGTAAATGCTAAATAAAAATATCCGTAGAGATTAAAGTTCGGTAGAATGCTATCAACCATGAATATTACGCACGGAGTAGCGACGGCTTTTCAAGTCAGCAGCGGCAATCTGCGTATATTTGTACGCTGAAACATTATTTTCTACCGAACTGCAATTACTGACGAAACCAATTAATACAAACCTGCTAACTTTTTCAGTCCTGATTGTCAACTAATTCATTGTTTATTATTAATTATTTCGCATCAATAGCGCTTATTACGAATAAAAATACTAATTTTGGCGAATATAACATAAGTATTAAAATTTTTAAATAAAATTATGAAAGTAAAGTTTAATTTGATTGCAGTACTGATTTTGGTAATTGCAACAGTTTCGTGCAGCACGAAAAAAGACTATGAAAGTGTAAAAAATGATCCCGTTAAGGCTCGTATTTACACTCTGGACAACGGTTTGAAAGTTTACATGTCTGTAAACAGGGAACAGCCGCGTATTCAAACCTACATTGCAGTGAGAGCAGGCGGTAAAAACGATCCTGCTGAAACTACAGGACTGGCTCATTATTTTGAACACTTGATGTTCAAAGGAACTACGAATTTCGGCACCACAAACTACGAAGCCGAAAAACCATTGCTCGATGAAATCGAAAATCTGTTTGAAACATATCGCAAAACAACAGATGATGCCGAACGCAAAGCGCTTTATGCAAAAATAGACAGCATAAGCTACGAGGCATCAACGATTGCAATTCCAAACGAATACGACAAGCTGATGTCGGCAATAGGCGCAAACGGAACAAACGCCTATACGAGTTATGATGTTACATGCTATACCGAAGATATTCCGAGCAATCAGATTGAGAACTGGGCGAAAATTCAAGCCGACAGATTTGCAAATGTTGTTATTCGCGGATTTCATACCGAACTCGAAACAGTTTATGAAGAATACAATATTTCGCTGACAAGCGATTCGCGTAAAATTTACACTAACATACTCGCAGGTCTGTATCCAAATCATCCTTATGGAACGCAAACTGTGCTTGGAACTCAGGAACAGCTGAAAAATCCATCGATAATAAATATCAAAAACTTTTATAAACAATGGTATGTCCCAAACAATATGGCAATATGCCTTTCGGGAGATTTCGACCCTGACGAAACAATAAATATCATCAAAAAGTATTTCGGGGAATTGAAACCGAACGAAAATCTTCCAAAGCTCGAATTTAACCCCGTAGAACCTATCACAACTCCGGTTGTTAAAAATGTAACCGGCGTTGAAGCCGAAAGAGTTGCTCTGGCTTGGCGGCTTGGCGCTGCAAACAGCGATGACGCCGATTTGGCAAACATTGCATCGAGCATTCTGTACAACGGTCAGGCTGGATTGATTGACATTAATCTTATGCAACAGCAAAAAATTCTAAATGCCTATGCTTATGACGCAATGCTGAGCGATTACGGAATGTTGATGATGCAGGGAATGCCCAAAGAAGGACAGACGCTTGAAGAAGTTAAGGATTTGCTGCTTGCCGAAATTGCAAAACTCCGCAACGGCGATTTCGACGAAACATTATTAAAAGCCGCCATCGACAATTACAAACTGTCGATAATGCAATATCTTGATTCCAACGATGGTCGCGCCGATGCTTTTGTAAGTTCATTCATAGATGGCATCGACTGGGAAAAACAGGTTAATATTATCAGCCGTCTGGAAAAAATCACAAAAGATGACGTTGTGAAATTTGCAAACGAAAAATTCGGCGATAATAATTATGTTACAGTTTACAAGCATCAGGGACAGGATCCTGACGAAAATAAAATCGACAAACCGCAGATTACGCCTATCGCTACAAATCGCGATGCGCAAAGCGATTTTTTACAGGAAATACAAAACGTACAGGTGAAACCGGTCGAACCTGTTTTTGTTGATTTCAATACAGATATGGAAAAAACTGCGGCAAAATCTGATATTCAGGTACTGTACAAGAAAAACGAAACTACCGATTTGTTCAGGCTTCAATATGTTTTTGAAATAGGCAGCAATAGCGATGCAACAATAGGAACCGCTTTCAGATATATTGATTATCTCGGAACAAGCACCAAGTCGCCGGAAGAAATCAAAAAGGAATTTTATAATACGGCATGTTCGTTCAGCGCAAGCGCAGGCGCCGAAAGATGCTATTTGAGCATAACAGGATTAAGCGAAAACATGCCGAAAGCAATGGAGCTTGTTGAAGAACTTTTAAGCGATGCACAGCCAAACGACGAAATTCTCGAAAATCTGAAAGTAGATATTATAAAATCGCGTAAAGATTCAAAGCTCAATCAACGTACAAATTTTGCCGCACTGCGCCGTTATTTGACTTTAGGAGGAGATTATATCAAAACTACAACACTGTCGAATGATGCGTTAAATGCGCTTCAATCCGCCGATTTGATTGCAAAAATCAAAGACCTGACAACAAAAGAACATACGGTATTATATTATGGACCAATGTCGAGCAAAGATGTTGTTGAAGCAATTAACAAATATCACAAAACGCCCGAAACGCTTGTTCAGATTACCGAAAAAATAGAATATAAATATGCGGAAACTCCGGAAAATAAAGTTTTCATAGCCGAATACGATGCAAAGAATACTTATTACGTACAGTATTCAAATCGCGGCGACAAGTTTGATGTAGCCAACGATGCAAATGTTGCTTTATATAACGAATATTTTGGAGGCGGCATGAATTCTATAGTATTTCAGGAAATGCGCGAAGCCCGCAGTCTTGCATATTCGGCAAGCGCATATTTGAGTGAACCTACAAGAGCAAGCCGTCCTTATCTTTTCACGGCGTTCATTATATCGCAAAACGACAAAGTATCAAATGCAGTCGATGCTTTTGAAGACATAATAGAAAATATGCCCGAAAGCGAAGCCGCATTTAATATTGCAAAGAAAGCGCTTATTGCGCGGTTGAGTACCGAGCGCACAATAAAAGACAATGTTCTCTGGGCGTACATGGATGCAAAAGACATGGGCGTAGATTATGACAGAAATAAATCAGTTTACGAAAACGTTCAAAATATGACGCTTGCCGATGTTAAGGCATTTCAGGAAAAATGGATAAAAAACCGCACATATTTTTATGGAATATTGACAAATTCAAAAGAATTGGATTTGAATAAAATACGTCAACTCGGCGAAATTAAGTTTTTAAAACAGGAAGAAATATTCGGCTACTAAAAAATGAAGAACGAAGGGTGAAGAGTAAAAAACATATATGAAACTATAATAATAAAATCATTTCATTATTAATAAGTATGGTAAAAACAGCAAAACAAAATGAAAAATAACTCTTCACTTTTAACTCTTCACTCTTCGCTTTTAACTCTACTGTTCGATTTGGACGGAGTAATAATTGATTCCGAACCTCAATACGACAAATTTTGGGGCGGACAGGGATCACTGTATAATCTCGGGCAGAATTTTGCAGCTAAGGTAAAAGGACAGACAATGTCGCAAATAATGAACAGATATTTTTCGGATTTATCGGCAGATGAGCAAAATAAAATTGTTTCGGAATGCACTGAATTTGAAATTTCAATGGAATGCCCGTTAATTGCAGGTGTCGAAAATTTCATAATTCAAATGAAATTGCAGGGCATAAAAACAGGACTGGTAACCAGTTCGGACGATGTAAAGCTTGAACGAGTTATTAAAAAATTCAACATGTATTCGTGGTTCGATACTGTTGTTACAGCCAATCGCGTAACACGTTCCAAACCTGACCCGCAATGCTATTTGCTGGCTGCCGAAGATTTAAGGGCGAATGTAAGCGACTGTATCGTTTTTGAAGATTCGTTTGCAGGAATTGAAGCCGGACGAAGCGCAAAAATGAAAGTTACAGCGATTGCCACAACCAACTCGCGCCAGGCAATACAAGCCACAGGCAATGCCGACCTGATAATCGACAATTTTGTAGGCTTTGGCTATGAAGATTGTTTGAGAGTGTTGAAATAATACCGCTTTTATAAAAATGCTTATCAGCAAAAAGCATAACGGTTATCGTTATGCTTTTTTTATGCTTCTGCATGTGTTGTGGATAATATCATAGTATATAGTTGCTCCTTAAAAAGGTCATAAAACATTTATTAATAAATATGAATGAAAATCAGAGGAAAATTGCAGGATTTTAATCAAAACAGACATAAAACTCTGCAAAATAAATAATGTTTTTTTTCCTATTACTTTTGCCTTGACGCAAAAGTAATCAAAAAGTCAAGAGCAGCTGATGCTATACGGTAACTCCGATTTACGACAATGACTTGTGGGAACGCCGCCTGCTCAACGTTCTATTAATTTTTCTGCATGTTGAATAGTTTAAAAATTTACCTGCACGCGAAAACAAAAGTTGATTGGCAAATAAAAACGGCATAGACTTCGCAGGCGGGGAACCCGCTCGGCGCAGACGGCGTTAACACAGAATTCCGTCAAGCGAAGCGAGACATTAATTCCGTTAGCCGTTGAGCCGTTAGCGGGTCGCCGAGAAGTATAAGCCTTGACTTTTTGGTTACTTTTGTGTCAAGACAAATTAACAGAAAAAATATTTTTATTATCATTTTTCTCTGAAAAATATACTTTT
>JAIRZQ010000188.1 GCA_031267135.1 Prevotellaceae bacterium | reverse complement strand
GCAGAGGACATAATGTAGAACCGGGATTATATTTTTACATTTTATATAATTCAAACGGCAAGCCGAGATTAAAAAGTAGCGTGGAAGCGCTGAAAAGATAATTTGTTTGCAAGTATGCTATTTAATGTACAAGCTCAACAATATTGTAATCTATCATTGTCAATTATTAAATATTTTATAATTTTGTGTTTTAAAAGCATAAAAATTTCATAAAAATATGGCAACAACAGCAGATTTTAAAAACGGATTATGTATATCATACAATGGTAAGCCTTGTAGCATAACTTATTTTCAACATGTAAAGCCGGGCAAAGGACCGGCTTTCGTGAAAGTGAAAATGCGCAATCTCGAAAACGGGCGCATACTGGAAAATACTTTCAGTGCAGGCGAAAAAATAGATATAATAAGCGTTGAGCGGCGTCCGTATCAATTTTTATATAAAGATGAATCAGGCTATCATTTTATGCATAACGAAACTTTTGAACAAATTGATCTCGATGATGATATGGTTGACAATCAGGATTTGATGAAAGAAGGACAATATGTTGAAATGATGTTTCTGGCTGACGAAGAACGCGTGCTGACATGCGACCTTCCTCCATTTGTTGAATTAACCGTAACATACGCCGAACCGGCTGTAAAAGGCGATACCGCATCAACATCCGCATTAAAGGCGGCAACGCTTGAAACAGGCGCGGAAATAATGGTTCCCTTATTTATCAATCAGGACGAAAAAATTAAAGTAGATACACGCACACGTACTTACGCCGAACGGGTAAAGTAATCGTTAAATGTATTATTTTTTTCTGATATTGATTTTAACCGGCTCGCCGGAGTGCCGTTAAATTCAGTGTTGTTTATTATTAATAATAATGCAAAAATATTTGTCAAATATAAACTCTCCATCCGATTTGAAATCGCTGAAAATCGACGAACTGGTTGAGTTATGTGCCGAAATAAGAGAATTTTTGATAGATAAATGTTCGCAAAATCCGGGACACGTAGGTTCGAGTCTCGGAGCAGTAGAACTTACTGTTGCCCTGCATTATGTTTTTGACGCTCCATACGATAAACTTGTATGGGATGTAGGTCACCAGTCGTATGCACATAAAATAATAACGGGACGCCGCGACAAATTTTCAACCAATCGCAAATATGGAGGTATCAGCGGATTTCCAAAAATGAGCGAAAGCGAATATGATGCTTTCGGCGGCGGTCATGCTTCGGTATCGATTTCGGCAGCATTGGGAATGGCTGTTGCCGCTAAAATGAATGGAGAAAACAGACACGTTATTGCAGTAATAGGCGATGGCTCGATGACAGGAGGTTTGGCTTTTGAGGGATTAAACAATGCCGGATACATTAAACCGAATATGCTGGTTGTACTCAATGACAATAATATTGCCATAGATAAAAGCGTTGGAGCAATAGGACGATATCTATTGAAAATATCAACGTCGCCTTCGTATAATAAATTAAAAACCAATATTTGGAACTTACTTGGACAAAACTATTTTCGCAAAATTTTGCAAAAACTTTTTCACTCCGTAAAACTAATGATATTGCATCGCCATAATATGTTCGAAGCGCTTGGATTCGGTTATTTTGGCACTTTTGATGGGCATGATTTGCCTCAACTTATAAAAATACTGGAAAAACTTAAACTTCTGAATGGTCCCAAACTTTTACATGTAATTACACAAAAAGGCAAAGGTTTCAGACCTGCCGAAGAAAATCAAACAGACTGGCATGCACCAGGAAAATTCAATAAAAACACGGGCGAACGGATAATTGTAAAGTCCGATAAGCCTCAACCTCTGCGCTATCAGGACGTTTTTGGAAAAACAATTATAGAACTCGCGCGCCAAAATTCCAAAATTATAGGAATAACGCCGGCAATGCCAACAGGCTGTTCGTTGAATCTTATGATGGACGAAATGCCAAACCGCTGTTTTGATGTGGGAATTGCAGAAGGACATGCCGTTACGTTTTCGGCAGGGCTTGCAACTATGGGCTTGCTTCCGTTTTGCAACATATATTCAAGTTTTATGCAGCGTGCTTATGATAATATTATTCACGATGTCGCCATTCAAAAACTTAATGTTGTATTTTGTCTCGACAGAGGCGGCTTGGTTGGCGAAGATGGTTCTACACATCATGGCGCTTACGATTTGGCGTATCTGCGCTGTATTCCCAATATAATTATAGCTTCGCCAATGAATGAAGTTGAATTGCGGAACATGATGTTTACGGCACAGCTTCCAAATAAAGGATGTTTTGCAATTCGTTATCCAAAAGGCGGTGGCGTAATTACCGACTGGCAACTTCCATTTCTGGAAATTCCGATGGCAAAAGCCCGCACTATATGCACAGGCAAGGATATCGCAATACTTTCGATAGGTCATGCAGGCAATAATGTAGAACAGGCTATTGACATGCTGAATGATAAAAATATTTCGATTGCACATTATGACATGCGTTTTGTAAAACCGCTTGACGTAGATTTATTGCATTTTGTCGGCAAGAATTTCAAAAAGGTGATAACCGTAGAAAACGGAACTATTGTCGGAGGTTTTGGAAGCGCCGTAAGCGAATTTTTTGCGCATTATAACCATAGCAGCATTCAACATAAATTTCTGGGAATTCCCGACAGGTTTATTTTACATGGCAGTATTGCAGAACTTCAAGCCGAATGCGGTTTCGATACAAAAGGAATAGCAGATGCAATAATTTCAATGCGGCAATCGTAAATTTATTTTATAGCTGATATTTACGAATATAATCTGTTATAATAATGATAATTACCATTGATTTCGTTGTAATAGAGTCATAACTATTAATTTCTATAACACATTGTTTATTAAGAATATATATGTTTTGCAAAAAATGATAATGATATGAATTGTCTAAAATGTGTGATAAAAATGTAAAATCCGGATTCTATGAAAAGGGTACAACGTTATAAATGCAAAGGATGTAGCTTTGTTGACTATACCGTAAAAATAAAACTTTATATACATTTCATTAGCAATACCGGCATATTAAATAGCAGCCTGAGTTAATTATTCGTAATATTCTATTTTCTGTTCAATGAGCGTTTGCGCAGTATGTTCTTTACCAATATATTCTATTTTTCGTTTCCAGTTACCTTTTTTATCATACTTGTATTCGTAATAATACATTCTGCTTAAATCGCCGTCTGAGTTATACTCGCAACTCTCTATAATATTTCCTTTGTCGTCATATTCGTAAGTATATTTCCAATTAAACACGGGTTTGGAACCATAATCCTTAAACTCTGTCACATTGCCTTTGTCGTCATAAGCGTAAATTACTTTCCATTCCAATTTACCGTCGGATTTATAGCTGGTTATTTTTATTAAATATCCTTTGCTGTTGTATTTGTAAGTTTTCTGCTCCAGTAAACTGCCATCCAAAAAATACCTGTTATATTCTGTCGTATTCTCTTTTTCATCATAGTTGCAAGTTTTTCTCTCTATTAAGTTGCCGTCCGAATTATAAATAATCATTTCTGTCCAATTTCCTTTGTAGTCATACTTGTAACCGTATCTTCTGTTTGTACAGCCATCCGAATTATATTCGTTTTCCTCTATTACATTTCCATTGTCATCATATTTGTAAATATATTTCTTTATTAAGTTGCCATCGGCATCATACTCGCAATTTTCTATCCTGTTGCCTTGAATATCGTATTTGTAAACATGCTTTGCGCTTGAATTGCTGTTGTAATCATAAAAAGTTTCCTCTGTTTTGTTACCTTTGTGGTCATATCTGAAACTATGCTTTGTAATTAAACTGCTGTTGCAGGCATAACTGTTTTCTTCTATCCTGTTCCCCCTGTCGTCATATTTTGTCTGGGTATCAGCCTCAATTTCACCTCCATCTACTTTATGAAACATTTTTATTGCCTTGTAATGAATTTTCCTTACGCTTTTCACTTTGCCCTGCAAGCCTGCTTCTTCCAAATCTGTTTTGGTCATTTTCTTTTTATTTAGCTGTTATTTTATTTGATATTATTTTGCATGACAAATATTATACAAAATTATATTATTCTGCAATAAATTACAAATTTATTTTCTGTCTTTTTTTGAAAGCAATCGCAATGTGCTGTCTTTCCGTAAATTAAATTCGCCTGTAATGTAAATTAAACAAATAATCCTTACAACAAGTCTATTTGTAAGGAACTATCAATTATTATTCTCATATCAGAAACTGTCAGCAGGGAATGAGCGGATAAGATAATGCAATCAACCGATTAATCGTAAACCTATTGTTTAAACATATTTGCAGCAGCAAAAACTTCGCGTACCGAAGCATACATGAAATCAATATAGTCAGACAATCTGTCTTTTGATACAAATTCGGCTTTTTCTATATCTTCGGTTTCCTGAGGAACTAAAGTTTCGGAGTCGCAAAACATTTCGTACCAGAAGTTACGTTTCATTATTAATTTGCCATTCATTGAAAAGCAATGATATGTTTCGGTTAAAAAGTTACCGGGTTCAATATCCGATATTCCACATTCTTCCTTTACTTCGCGAATGGCGGTATGTGCAATGTTTTCGCCGGCTTCCTGTTTTCCTTTCGGCAAATCCCAATGTCCGTAACGGTATATAAGCAATACATCTCCTTTGGAATTGCGTACAAGACCGCCGCCGGCAAAAATCATGTCGAACAAATCGCAAAAAGCGACAAAGGCTTCGTCTTCATTACTGCAAATCACGTACATGTTTCGCTCCGACTCATATAAAAATTTATCAAGCAGGCTGTGAAGTTCTGAAAACCGGTGCAATTCGCAAATATCATCTTCCTCATGTATTTTTTCTATTTCGGAATTGCTGTCAAAGATGAAGAATCTGTCGTTAAAAAAAATCTTTTTCATAATCGCTTTTCAAAATTAATGCCGTACGGTTTTTGCATTTTAAACAGAGCCTGATTGCTGTCAAAATATTTAATGTACATAACTATGTATCTCGTTATTAATTGTTATTTTTGCACAAAATTATAAAATATGAATGATATATCAAAACAGATAGCGAGCAGCCTGTTGCAAATTAAAGCCGTAAAAATAAATGTGCAAAAGCATTTTGTATGGGCTTCGGGATGGAATTCACCAATTTATTGCGATAATAGAAAAATACTTTCATATCCTGCAATCAGAAAATTGATTTATACTGCTTTTTCAGAAAAAATAAATGAAAAATACGGCGATTGCGAATTTATTGCAGGAGTGGCAACAGGAGCAATAGCACATGGCGCTTTGGTTGCTGATGCATTAAACAAACCTTTTGTATATGTGCGTTCGTCGCCAAAATCGCACGGAATGGAAAATTTGATTGAAGGCGAATTGACCGAAAACAGCAAAGTTGTTGTTATCGAAGATTTGGTTTCGACAGGCGGAAGCAGTATTGCTGCCGTTGAGGCAATCAAAAAGGCAGGCTGTCAAGTTCTTGGGATGCTGGCAATTTTCAGTTACGAATTTGAGGCTGCAGCTAAAAATTTCGCAGCGGCAAACTGCGATTTAACGACTCTTTGCAATTATACAGAGCTTTTGGACGAAGCAACAAAATGCGGCTATATAAATGCCGATGATATAAAAACTGTCGGCGAGTGGAGACAATCGCCCGAAACATGGAAAAAGTAAAATGCAGGAATACACAAGTAAAACAGTAGCCATTCAGCGCCAAGCCGAAGACATTTATACTTTTTTTTCCGATTTCAGCAAGTTTTCGCAGCTGATTCCGCGCGATAGAATTGATGATTTTAGAACAACAGCCGATGAATGTACATTTTCGGTAAAAGGTATGGCTATGGGAATAAAAATCCTTGACAAAACACCGTTTGCAGTGATAAAATATATGGGAATAGGAAAACTTCCATTTGAATTTCTGTTTTGGGTACAGCTAAAACAGATTGCTCCTTGCGATACTCGAATGCGCCTTGTATTGCATGCTAAAATGAACATAATGGTTAAAATGATGTTGAAAGGAAAGCTCCAAACAGTTTTGGATTCGCTTGCCGAACAGGTTGCTTCGGCATTTAATGGAAATATGTACGGCGGAAATTGATTTTTATAAAAATATTATTTCTGTTCATTGATGTGGAAAGTAATTTACCTGCATCAGCTTTTAAATGAATTGTTGTTTATATCAAACGCATTACTGCAATTATCATGTTGTTAAATTGTATTCAGTATAGAAATTTTATAAAATTTATTAACAAATAACATAAAATCTGATACTTTTAGTACTTTTGTAAAAAAATAAAACAGTGAATTTTACGGAAGCAAAAATACGATGCGAAAATTTACGCAAAATCATTGAACAGCACAATCGCAGTTATTATGTTGATGCAAATCCTGCAATCAGTGATTTTGAATACGATTTGCTTGTAAAAGAACTCGAAGTAATTGAAAAAGAATTTCCCGAATTGCAAACGGCAGATTCTCCAACTCAACGCATAGGCAACGATGTAAACAATGAATTTGTTCAAGTCAGGCACAAATATCCAATGTTGTCGCTTGGAAATACATATTCGGAAAACGATTTAAATGATTTCGACCAGCGCGTAAAAAAAATTGCAGGCAATAATTTTGAATATGTTTGCGAACTCAAATTCGACGGAATATCAATAAGTCTGACTTATAAAAACGGAATTTTACAGCAAGCCGTAACTCGCGGAGATGGCGAAAAAGGCGATGATGTTACGGCAAATATACGAACAATACGAAATATTCCGTTAAAAATATATGGCAGCTATCCCGAAGAATTTGAAATCCGCGGCGAAATATTTATGCCTCATTCATCATTCGAACGTTTAAACAGCGAGCGGTTGAAAGCAGGCGAACCTCAATTTGCAAATCCGCGAAATGCAACGGCAGGAACCATAAAGCTGCAAAATTCGACGCAAGTCGCAAAACGCGGACTAGACTGTTTTTTATATTATATGCTCGGAAGCAGTCTGCCACATGCAAATCATTATGACAATTTGCAGGAAGCAAAAAAATGGGGATTTCCCGTATCGCAAAATATACGAAAATGCGAAACGCTGCGGCAAGTTATCGAATATATAAATTATTGGAATGAAGCACGAAAAAAATTGCCGTACGATACCGATGGAGTCGTAATAAAAATTAACAGCCTCGAACAGCAGGAAGAATTGGGAGTTACCGCAAAATCGCCTCGCTGGGCAATAGCCTATAAATTCAAAGCCGAACAGGCGGTTACTGAATTATTATCTGTTGATTTTCAGGTTGGACGTACCGGAGCAATTACGCCCGTAGCAAATCTGAAGCCCGTACAGCTTGCAGGAACAACAGTAAAACGAGCATCGCTGCACAATCAGGAACAAATCAATATTCTCGATATTCGCATTGGCGACATGGTGATTGTTGAAAAAGGCGGAGAAATAATTCCTAAAATAGTTGGAGTTGACAAATCGCAGAGAACCTGCAACAGCAAAAAATTCGAATATATTACACACTGTCCCGAATGTGGAACAAAACTTGAGCGCGAAGAAAGCGAAGCAAAGCATTTTTGCCCGAACGAAAACGGATGCCATCCGCAGATAATAGGAAAAATCGAGCATTTCATATCACGCAAGGCTATGGCTATTGACGGACTGGGAATAGAAACCATAGAACTGCTTTACAAACATGGTTTGATAAACAATGTCGCCGATTTGTACAGCTTGAAAAAGTCTCAATTGCTGCCTCTCGAACGTATTGCCGAAAAATCGGCTGAAAACATAATAAAAAGCATAGAGGAATCAAAAAATGTGGAATTTAAACGAGTTCTGTTTGCAACAGGAATTCGCTTTGTGGGCGAAACAACAGCAAAAAAAATTGTAGAAAAATTAAATTCCATCGATAGGATTATGTCGGCAAGTCAGGATGAACTGCTACAGATAGATGAAATAGGAGAGCGAATTGCACAAAGCATAATTAAATATTTTGCAAATGCGAAAAACAGGGAAATAATACAGCGCTTGCGCGATGCGGGATTACAAATGGAAGCAAAGGAAAACGTCGAAAAAATTTCGGATAGGCTTAAAGGCATGAGTTTTGTTGTTTCGGGAACTTTTAATTCCTATTCGCGAGATGAATTGAAACAGATAATAGAAAAACACGGCGGCAAAAACGTTTCTGCAATTTCGGCATCAACCGCATATTTGCTTGCCGGAGAAAAAAGCGGACAAATGAAAACCGACAAAGCGCACATGCTGAAAGTGAAAATTATTGATGAAAATCAATTTAACGAGCTAATAAATAATGAATTATGATGAATTTCGTAAAGAAAATAGCAGGAAACAGTATTTTAAAAAAACGCGCATCTAAAATTAAACGCAGCAGAGCATTTTGCAATATAGACTCGATGAAAAGCGTAGGTATTTTATTTGAAAATACTGAAAACATGTATGTAATGGCAGATAAAATGATGAAATTCTTTCTTGTGAGAAAAATCAAAATATCGGCTATTGCATTTGAAAACGTAAAAAATATTGAACCTGAAATGATAAAACAAATTCCTGAATATATAAAAGTGTTTGCCAAATCGGACTTAACATGGTATGGCAAGCCGAATTGCGACAGTGTGAACCAATTCGTATCGCAGAAATTCGACGTATTTATTGATATGTCGCGTAGTTCGGATTATGTTTACAAATATATATCAACATTATCGATGGCAAAATTCAAAATAGGAGGAACGCAATATAAAAACGACCCTTTCGATTTGATACTTCTTGAAAAATCAAATGAAACAACAAAATTCGTAAGCCTGATTATCAATTTTTTATCAACAATAAAAGTATAAAATAATGTCGGAAAGTAAAAATTACATGCAGCAGTCCGAACTGTTGGCAAAACAATACGAAAACAACAAGCAGCATTATTTTGAGCTGGACGAATTTATTGCCATTTCCGACTATTACATGCTGAACAGCAATTATAAAAACGCTCTTGCCGTTAACAGCGTAGCCGAAACTTTTTATCCTTCGTCTTTTGAGCTTAAGATAATCAAAGCCGACCTGTATATCAGAAGCAATGAATTCGGCAAAGCCGAAAAAATAATCAAAACCATAGAACACAACAGCAATACGATTCCCGATATTTACGTTCTGAAAGGTGAAATTTGCATTAAAAAGAATCAGTACGAATCGGCTGAAAAATTATTTGACAAAGCAATAAAGCTATCTGACGACAAAGATTTTACGATAGAAATAATATGCGATTTTCTGATGCTGACAAATCAGATGCTGCTCGCAAAAAAATATCTTGAGTTTGCAAGTGATACAATTCTCGACTTTAATGCCGATTTGATGTACAGGCTTGCCAAGTGTTACGAATACGAATCGGAATATCACAAAACTCTGGCTATATACGAAAAAATGGTTGAAAAAGATCCGTTCGATGAAAATATCTGGAACGAATTGGGTTGCATTCACATGCTGCTGTCGGACTACGAAAATGCAGTAAAATCTTTCGACTTTCGACTTGCCGTAAGCAATGCGGATGCAACGGAAACATTAATCAACAAAGCCGAATGTATCAGCATGCTTGGACGGTATGACGAAGCTATAAACATATACAGTAAAATTTTAAAAGCAGAAAAGGAAAATACAGACGCCATGTTTGGTATTGCAAAATGCTACGAACGTAAGGAAATATACGGCAAAGCCGAAAAAATATATCTTGATATTGTGTCGTTAAATTCTAACTGTATAGACGCATATTTCGGTCTTGCAAGCATATATTCGGCAAAGGGCGAATTTGAAATGGCAGAACAGTTTATGCATAAAGCATTGAACAACAATGAAATTATTCCTGCTTTTTTCATTCAAATGTGTAAAATACAGCTTCAGCTGGATAAAATTGAAGAAGCAAAACAGACAATAAAGAAGGTCATTTCCACTGATTTTTGCAGGCACGATTATCATGCATGGCTGTTATATGCCGAAATTATTGCCATTGACGATATCGAAGAAGCCATAAATGTTCTTGAAGCAAAGTACAACGAAGATTTCTATTCCGTTGGCGAAGTTTGTTATCATTTAGCGTATTATAATTTTATAATCGACAACATACCTCAATGCATTATTTATATGGAACGCGCTCTTGAACGTAATCCCGATATGATGAAAACATTTTTTGAGATATGTCCGGAAGTAATGCTTAACGAACAAATAATGAGCGTTTACATGTCATTTAAAACAAAAAGATAATGAACATATCCAATTACATTCTTATATTTTTCAAAGGCATTGCAATGGGTGCCGCCGATGTCATCCCGGGCGTTTCGGGTGGAACTATTGCATTTATAACAGGAATTTACGAACGACTTATTGATGCAATTAAAAGCATAAATATTAAAAACATAAAGTTGCTGCTGAAAGGCAGGTTCAAAGAATTTTGTATAAGTGTCGATGTCGCATTTCTTGGCGTTTTACTGGGCGGAATTGCTATAAGCTTTGTCAGCCTTGCAAAATTAATGACTTTTTTGATTACAGGCTATCCGCTTTTTGTATGGTCGTTTTTTTTCGGTTTGATAGTTGCATCAACAGTATTTGTTGCACGCAGCGTTAACTGGAATATTAAAACTGTTGCAACTTTCATAATATTTACCGTTATTGCGTTTTTTATCACTTCTCCCGAAAATACTCCATTAAGTTCAAGCAGCGAATACTGGTATATTTTTTTATGCGGAGCGATTGCAATTTGCGCAATGATTTTGCCCGGTATTTCGGGAAGTTTTATTCTTGTGCTTATGGGGCAATATATGTTTATGATGGAAGCGCTTGCAGCATTTGATTTTATTGTAATAGGCGTTTTTTTATGCGGTGCAGGTATTGGTATTATTGCATTTTCACGGGTTTTGTCGTGGCTTTTCAAACGCTTCAAAACAATAACGATGGCTTCGCTCACAGGATTCATGTTTGGCTCGCTGAATAAAATATGGCCTTGGAAAAGCACGGTTTCAACTTTTACCGACAGGCATGGAATAGAGCAGCCCCTGTCTCAAAAAAACATTTTACCATCGGCTTACAGCGAGCTTACAAACGGCGACTCGCATTTGCTGTCCGTCATAATGTTTGCTTTTGTTGGCTTTATGCTTATTTTTACTATAGAATTTGTTTCAAAAAAGATAAGGAAACAATAGTCAATGATGCCAAAAATGGCTGATGATTTTTAAGGAAAGCGCAATTCAAGTGTTATACTCAAGCAGAATTGGTTTGCGAAAAGCAATAGATCGATTCATAATGGAACAGCTTTAAATAGTCGTTCTTTAAAAAGTATATTTTTCAAAGATAAGAGATAATGAAGATGTTTTTTCTGTTAATTTGTCTTGACACAAATTAACCAACCGAAGCGCGACATTAATTCCGTTAGCCGTTGAGCCGTTAGTGGGTCGCCGAGAAGTATAAGCCTTGATTTTTTGCTTCTTTTGTATCAAGACAAAAGAAGAGAAAATAAGATTTTTTAATATTTGCAAAGTTTTATGTCTGCATTGATTAAAACCCTGCAATTTTTTCATGTGATTTTAATTCATAATTATTTATTAATAAATGATTTGCTTCCTTTTTAAGAAGCAACTAAATATTGTTGAAATCTATTTCTGTTTGAGTATAATGTTTGACCGGATGTAAATCTGTCCGTATGGAGCAAAATTTCTGTGCGCATGCGGCAAATGCTGCGTGCGCATCGCGCTGAAGCTGCATGCGCATCCGACAAAACTTCCGTGCGCATGGAAATTTTGCCGCGTGCGCATGGAAATGCAGCAGTTTCGGCAAGAGTTGCTTTTAGTATATTTTTGGGGCAGGCGAGACTTAAAGACAGCCATAAAATTGCGAAAAAACTCCTCGCGGCAGGAATCGGCTATGAGTATATGCACTGATAACCGGAAATACTTGTCAAAAAAATATCCTGCTTTACGCGAATATATGAAGCAGGATATTTTTAATGTATTCAACGGATTATAAATCCGGTTTGTAATCAATTTTTAATCACGATTTACCATATCAGCACTCGTTTTTCAACAGGTAATGCCATTGGCGCATCTTCGGCAATATTGAAAGCATCGTACCATGCTTGAATATGCGGCATTTGTCCGTTTACTCTCCATTTTCCCAACGCATGCGGATCTGATTTTGTAAGGCGCAATATTTCTTCGTAGCGAGTATTTGTCGCCCAAACAGTTGAATATGCCAAAAAGAAGCGCTGATCGGGAGTAAATCCATCAATATCGGGCAGAGGATTGTCTTTTGTTGCCGCTTTATACGCTTGATATGCAATGCGCAAGCCGCCGTAATCGGCAATATTTTCACCTAATGTGAAGCGTCCGTTGGCATGAACGCCGGGCGCAACATATATTGAATCATAATAATCGGACATAACTTTTGCTCTTGTTTCAAATTGACGGGCATCTTCGGCTGTCCACCAGTCTTTCAGATTGCCATCCTTGTCGAATTTCCGTCCTTCATCATCAAACCCGTGTGTCATTTCGTGTCCTATGACAACTCCTATTGCTCCATAATTGAAAGCATCGTCTGCATTCATGTCGAAAAACGGATATTGCAATATTCCTGCCGGAAAACATATTTCGTTTGTCGTAGGATTGTAATATGCATTTACCGTTTGCGGCGTCATTCCCCATTCGTCTTTATCAACAGGCTTTCCCGCCTGATTGAACATATAGTCGTTTTCAAAACGGTTTGCACGTTTTATGTTTGCATAATACGAATCCTTTTTAATTTCAAGATTGGAATAATCGCGCCATTTATCGGGATATCCGATTTTCACGTAAAATGTGTTTAATTTTTCAAGCGCTTTCAGCTTTGTACTGTCGCTCATCCAGTCGAGCGCCGATATTCGTTCCGCAAAAACATCCTGCAAATTATGCACAAGCTTTAACATTCGCCCTTTGGCTTCGGGCGGAAAATATTTTTTTACAAACATTTGTCCCACGGCTTCTCCCAGCACGCTGTTTACGGCTGAAACAGCACGTTTCCAGCGTGCTTGCGGTTCTTCCTTTCCCGATAATACTTTACCGTAAAAATCGAAATTTGCTTCATAAAGATCATTGCTCAAATATTCGGCAGCCTTGTCAATAATCTTCCACTGAATATACGCGATGTTATTTTTTAGAGGTTCGGTTGCTATGATATTATTAACTTCGATAATCGATTCTTTTTGGGCAACGTTTATTTCGCTCGCATTTTTCAGATTTATTTCATTCAATATTATATCCCAGCTTATTTCAGGCGTGATTTTTTTAAGCTCATCTATTGACATTTTATGATAATTTGCATGCGGATCGCGGCGTTTTATTCTGTCGTAGGCAGCTGTTGCCAGTCGCGTTTCTATTTTCATCACTGCTTCCATGTTTTTTCCGGCCTGTTCGTGCGAAAATCCGGTAAGTTCAAACATTCTCACGATATGCTGTTTATATTTTTCACGTATATTTGTTGTATGTTCATCTTTATCGAGATAATAATCTCGCTGGCGCAAACTGATTCCGCCCTGATACAGTTGCAGTATGTTCATCGAACTGTTCATCATGTCGGCATCAACAAAAACTAAAAAATAAGCATTGACGCCATTATGTATTAAGTCGGAAATAAGCGACAAAAGCTCGGTTTTGTCTTTTACGGCGGCAACCATGTTTAAATCTTCAACAATAGGATAATATTCGTCTGCATTCAGCTTGGCGCTGTCCATTGCCATATTGTAAATATCTCCTATTTTTTGTTCTACGCTTCCGCTTTCGTGTTTTACTGATGCAATTTCTGCAATCAAATCATTGAGTTGAGTTCTGTTATCTTCGGCTAACTTGTCGAAAGAGCCGAACCTTGCATATTCGCCTGCCAGCGGGTGTTTTTCCATCCACCCTCCGCATGCGTATTGATAAAAATCTGTACCGCAGTCGGCAGCAATATCAAGATTGCTAACATCAATTCCCGATACAGGCGTGTTTTTTTTCGAGTTACATGACATTGTCATAAGCATTAATACAATAATAATCAAAGTAATATTTTTCATCTTTTAAAAATTTATATTTAATTTATTTGCAAAAGTAATGAAAATAATAATAGCAATAATACAATCTGCAACTTTTTTGTTATTTAAGTTAAAATAAAAATAAAAAATTATGGAATTTGCCTTGCTCATGCATCTATTAAGTAAACAAAGTGATAGTAAAAATTGTTTGCAGGATTTTATGATTTCAGTGCTTTACACGAATTAAAAGGAATACGCGTAACAAAGGCAATAAAGTTGATATTTTATAATAATCTGAATAACAACAAGCTGTATAGAATAAGTGATTTTAACATTAGTATCAAATGCCGTATCAGCGGCAAACAGTATAAATGTTGAAATAATAAATAAAATTAAGTAAAAATAATAAAAATTAAAAGTCATGGAAGCAAAGAAAACAAAAAAAGCGGATTTGGACAGCAGAAAAGGACTGTTTATTAAGATAGGCTTAATCGCCTCACTTCTCGTTATGATTTTCATTTTTGAAGCATCATTTGGCGATTCAAGTCAGGCAGCGCTTGCTGACGCCAGACCAACTATCGAAGAAGACGTAATGCCTCTTCCCGAAGTGCAGCAGCCGGAACCGGAGCAAATCGCTCCTGTTCAAATCATTTCGGACGAAATTAATATCGTTGACGAAAACATGGATATTAACACCGTTATTGATTTTACATCTGAAGCGGACAAGAATTTTGCTGTAGAAACAGTTACTTATGTTGAGAAAAAAGTTGTTGAAGAAGAAGCTGCAGACGATAATTTTCCATTCGCAGTAGTTGAAGAAAAGCCTAAATTTCAGGGAGGCGACCAGAACACATTCAGCAAATGGGTAAACAGTAAGATAAATTATCCAGAATCGGCACAGGAAAACGGCGTACATGGCAGGGTTATGGTACAGTTTACTGTTGACAAGGACGGATACGTTAAAAACGCATCTGTTGTAAGAAAAGTTGACCCCGACCTCGACCGTGAAGCTTTGCGCGTAGTTTCGTCATCGCCGAGATGGACGCCGGGCAAGCAGAGAACAAAAGATGTTGCTGTTGTTTTTAACTTTCCTGTTGTTTTTCAGTTACAGTAAACAAATCAGCGAATAAAACAGGTAAAAAATTGTTTGCAGGATTTTATGATTTTGGTGTTTTACACGAAATTAAAAGGAATAAACGTAAAAAATGTAATAAATTTAATGCTTAATAACAATCTGAATAGCAATAAATTATATAAAAGATAAAAATTTTAAAGATAAAAATATAATACAAATTAAAAAAAATAAGTAATTTTGGCATTCGTACCAAATGCCGTTATCAGCGGCAAACAGGATTAATGTTGAAATACTAAATCAAATTAAATAAAAAATAATAAAAATTAAAAGTCATGGAAGCAAAGAAAACAAAAAAAGCGGATTTGGACAGCAGAAAAGGATTGTTTATTGAAATAGGCTTAATTGCCTCACTTCTCATTATGATTTTCATTTTTGAAGCATCATTTGGCGATTCAAGTCAGGCAGTACTTGCTGACACCAGAGCAATTATCGAAGAGGAAGAAATGCCCCTTCCTGAAGAGCAGCAGCCGGAACCGGAGCAAATCGCTCCTGCTCAAATCATTTCAGACGAACTCAACATCGTTGACGAAAACGTGGATATTAACACCGATATTGATTTTACGTCTGAAGCGGACAAGAATTTTGCCGTAGAAACAGTTACTTATGTTGAGAAAAAAGTTGCTGAGGAAGAAGCTGTAGAAGAAAGTATTCCATTTGCAGTAGTTGAAGAAAAGCCTAAATTTCAAGGAGGCGACCAGAACACATTCAGCAAATAGGTAAACAGTAAGATAAATTATCCCGAATCGGCGCAGGAAAACGGCGTGCAGGGCAGGGTTATGGTGCAGTTTACTGTTGACAAGGACGGATACGTCAAAAACGCATCTATTATAAGAAAAGTTGACCCTGACCTCGACCGTGAAGCTTTGCGCGTAGTTTCGTCATCGCCGAGATGGACGCCGGGCAAGCAGAGAACAAAAAACGTTGCTGTTGTTTTTAACTTTCCTGTTGTTTTTCAGTTACAGTAAACAAAACCAGCGGATAAAATAAATAAAAAAACGGTTGCCTTTCAGACAACCGTTTTTTATTCTCTCATTATCAATATTATTTTTTAATAATATCCCTGTTCAAGCATTGCTCGTGCAACTTTCATAAATCCTGCAACATTTGCGCCTTTCACATAATTGATTCGACCATCGGGAAGCGTGCCGTATTCAACGCAAGCGCTGTGAATACTTTGCATGATGCCTTTCAGTTTTGCATCTACTTCTTCGGCTGTCCATGAAATGTGCATTGCATTTTGCGTCATTTCCAAACCTGAAGTAGCAACGCCGCCTGCATTTACAGCCTTGCCCGGTCCAAAAGGAATTTTTGCCTTCTGTATTACTTCAATAGCTTCGGGCGTGCAACCCATGTTTGAAACTTCTGCAACCAAAAGAGTTCCGTTTTTAACTATAATATCTGCATCTTCGGCAGCCAGTTCATTCTGCGTTGCGCAGGGCATGGCAATATCAACCTTAACTTCCCATGGTTTTTTGCCTGCAACGAATTTTGCGCCTGCAAATTTTTCGGCATAAGGCTCAACAATATCGCGACCGCTTGCACGAAGGTCTAACAGATAATTGATTTTTTCGGCATTCAATCCTGCTTCGTCGTAAATATATCCATCGGGACCTGAAATTGTTATGACTTTTGCTCCGAGTTCCGTTGCTTTCAGCGCTGCTCCCCATGCCACGTTTCCAAATCCTGAAAGCGCAATGGTTTTTCCGCTAATGCTTTGATTTATTTTACTCAGCATGTGCTGCACAAAATAAACTGCTCCGAAACCCGTAGCTTCGGCGCGTACCAGCGAACCGCCCCAGCTCAAACCCTTTCCTGTAAGAGTTCCGTGATGCTCGCGCGTCAGTTTTTTGTACCAGCCGTTCAAAAAGCCAATTTCGCGGGCGCCAACGCCAATATCTCCTGCGGGAACATCGATATCCGGTCCAATCGCACGCCACAATTCAGTCATAAATGCCTGACAGAAGCGCATCATTTCTCCGTCCGATTTTCCGCGCGGGTCAAAATCCGAACCGCCTTTACCGCCGCCCATAGGCAGCGTTGTAAGCGCATTCTTGAATGTCTGTTCAAATCCCAAAAATTTAAGGATTGATGGAACTACCGAACGATGGAAACGCAAACCGCCCTTATAAGGACCTATTGCATTGTTGAACTGAACGCGGTAACCTGTATTGGTTTGCACTTCGCCCTTATCGTCAACCCATGTAACGCGGAACGTAAATATTCTGTCGGGTTCGACAAGGCGTTCAACAATTTTTGCTTTTTCAAATTCGGGGTGCCGGTTGTAAACTTCCTCTACCGATTCCAGCACTTCGCGTACTGCTTGCAAGTACTCCTTTTCGTGACCATACTTCGCTTGAAGTTTGTCCATAATTTCGTTAACTCTCATATCTGATGATGTTTTTTAGCTCTTTCCCGCATTGACGCTGCAATGCAAGTCCGAATTTCTGTTATTATTATTATTTAATTTTATGTGAAACATATATTTTGTTTTGTTTAAAATTTCTGCAAAGTTAATGATTTATTACAATAGTCTGCTCCTTTATTTTTTCTCCGTTTTCAATCATATTTAGATAATAAACTCCGTTGGGCAGTTTTGATGTATCAATTTTTATTTGTTGCGTTGATGACGGAAAATCTTTGTTATATACTAATTTTGTTGTGCTGTGGCTGTACAGCAACACTTTGACAGTAGCGTTTTTAGCCTTTGTGCTTTGCTCAACGATTGCTGCATTTGTTTTTACGTCATTTTCTTTTTCTTCTTTATCAATAATCAATTCGTTGCTTGCAGGGTTGGGATAGGCGGCGGAGTAAGAAGAATAAGATGAGCAACTTATGCAATCAGGTTGTAGCATAACTTCGGCTTTTGCAAATATAATCCAGTCTCCGGAAATAC
>JAIRZQ010000185.1 GCA_031267135.1 Prevotellaceae bacterium | reverse complement strand
GCAGAGGACATAATGTAGAACCGGGATTATATTTTTACATTTTATATAATTCAAACGGCAAGCCGAGATTAAAAAGTAGCGTGGAAGCGCTGAAAAGATAATTTGTTTGCAAGTATGCTTAACATGCAAAGTTCGCTCGAACGAGACTCTTCTTCGTTCTGTTCTAACAGGTTCCATCTCGCACCAATTATGGATATTTTTTCATGAGTAATATCGTATTTACTGATTTATTCGCTGCACTTTATGTATTCCCTTTATTTGCTGCAAACGATGCAATACATGGTTTAAAAATTTTGCACTTGACACCGATATTTGCACTTTCCCATCAAATTCTCCTTTTTTAGACGATATGTTTATTGAACGTATGCTGACGTTTATTTGCTGTAACGTTTCGGTAATTTTGTTCAATATTCCTATTTCATTGTTTCCGGCAAGTTTTATTGTTGCAAGGAAAGAACCTTCATCGCCTTCTCTCCATTTTGCCTTTATTATCCGGTAAGGAAATTTGTCGAGCAGTCGCGTTGCATTTTGGCAGGTAATGGCATGCACGGTTATTCCCGAATTTACGGTAACAAATCCGAAAATATCGTCTCCCTTTATAGGATTGCAGCATTTTGCCAAATGATAGCTTAATCCGCTTAAGCGTTCATCGATTATAAAATAATCGCCATGTTCGGATGCTTTTTGAGTTTTTTGAATATGCCTGACTTCCGGAATATCAATATTTTTCTTATCATGTCCGGCATACAGCTTTTGCAAGGCATCCTTTACTTCGGGAAAACTTATTTTTTCACTTCCGAGCAGCGCGTAAAACTCTGTTCCCTGTTTCAGTTTGTAATATTTTGTGAGCGCAGTTACCGCTTCTTCAAAAGTAGACAGCTTCCAGTTTTTCAATCGTCGTTTAATGATGTCTTTTCCGAGTCTGGCGAGTTTGGCTTCTTCTTCGTTTAGCTTTGCGCGTATTCGCGATTTTGCTTTTGATGAAACAACAAAATTCAGCCAGTCGGCTTTGGGTTCCTGGTTTTTTGATGTCAGCACTTCAACGGTATCGCCTGTTTTAAGCTCTTCGCGTATGGTTGCATTTTTGCCGTTTATGTGCGCTCCAACGCAACGGGCGCCAATATTTGTGTGAATTTCAAAAGCAAAGTCGAGAACGGTTGCTCCTTTCGGCAGGCGCCGCAAATCGCCCGTCGGAGTGAAAACAAATATTTCCGTTTCGTTTATGTTATTAACTTTTTCTGTTGTTTCGACTTTTGCTGTTTCCAAAAGATTGCGAACAGTATTAAGCCAGTCCTGCACGCTTTGCATTTGCCTTACTCCCTTGTATTTCCAGTGTGCGGCAGCTCCCTTTTCGGCAATTTCGTCCATGCGGCGTGTACGTATTTGCACTTCAACAAATTTTTCACCGGCAGTCGAAACTGTTGTATGCAATGATTCGTAGCCTGTAATTTTGGGTCGTGAAATCCAGTCGCGGAAACGCTTTGTATCAGGTTCGTATATGTTTGCGACAATAGAATACACTGCCCAACAGTCGGATTTTTCGCTTTCAAATTCGGAATCAAGAATAATGCGAATTGCAAAAACGTCATATATGCTTTCAAAATTTACCTGTTGCGCCTGCATTTTACGCCAAACAGAATATGCAGCTTTTGTACGGCTCTTTATTTCGTATTTGAAGTTGTTTTTTTTCAGCTCGTTTTCTATGGGCAATAAAAAGTTTTTGACAAATTTTTCACGTTCTGCGGTTGTGCTTTTTAACTTGTTGGTTACCAATCTGTATGCGGCAGGGTCAAGATATTTAAATGCCAGATTCTCGAGTTCGCTTTTCAAGTTGTACAGTCCCAGCTGATGCGACAGCGGAGCGTACAGCAGCATTGTTTCGGTTGCTTTCTGCATTTGCTTTGCAGGAGTAAAAAACGACAGCGAGCGCATAACTTCAAGGCGGTCGGCAAGCTTTACAAGCGTTACGCGAGGGTCGCTCGAATACGATACTATAAGTTTTCTGAAATTATCGGCTTGCAGGCTTGTTGCCTTGATGTCTATTTTTGATATTTTGTTCAATCCTTCGACAATACGCTGAATTTCATCGCCGAAAGGTCTTATGTCAATTTCGGTTTTTGACTTTGAAACGGCTTCGTGCAAAAGCATTGCAGCTACCGATACAGACGACAGCCCCAATTCGTTAATTATGATTTTTGCAGTTTCAACAGCATGTGAAATAAAAGGATCGCCGTTTTCGCGAGTGAAATTCGACAGAGCGCCGACGGCAATGTCAAAAGCGCTTTTTATAAGCGACAGGTCGTTATACGACAGCGTTTCGGCATTGTTTATGAATGAGTTAAACCCGTTCAACGAGTATTCTTTATTTTTGCTTTCCTTGAAATCCATTTTTATTCCGATAATTTCATTTACCACACTGCAAAATTAGTTATTTAATTCATATCAATTAATTTTCTATTCAAATTGCAGCAAAAGATTAAAGAACAGATTCATTGAACCTTATTTTTAAAAGTCGAGTCTTTCAAATTTGCAAACAATAATCATAGAATATTACGAATAGCAAGCATCCACACCGTTCGGCGTAGCGCACTTTCGCCAAGCGCAATAACAAACGCCTCGACAAAAACAAGTTTTTTGTCGAGGCGTTCTGTTGTAAAATATCTATATTCTTCGTTTTTGCCTGAAAACTCAACTTATCTGTTGACCTGAAAAGTCGTATCCCCGTGTTTGAAAAAGTTTACAATCTGGTTTGCTGCCGCCAGTCCCGCATTAATATTTGCCTCGGCTGTTTCGGCGCCTATTTTCTTTGGAGTTGCAAATACGCGCGTATCGAATTTCTGCTGCAATTCCAATATGTTTGAAGGAGCGACATCCGTAGCGTATTTAATATCCGCGCGTTCTTCGAGAAGTTTCAGCAAATCGTCTTCGTCGATTATCTCCTTGCGTGCCGTGTTTATCAGGCAGCCGCCTTTGGGCATGAGATTAAGCAGTTTGCGGTTGATTGATTTTTTTGTCTGTTCGTTTGCCGGAATATGCAACGAAACATAATCGCAATTGGAATATAGTTCTTCAATATTATCAACGGCAATAACGCCGTCGGCTTGTATGATTTCTTTTTTTATAAACGGGTCGAAAGCGCAAATCTGCATGTCAAAGCCTTTTGCAATGCAGGCAACCAAACGTCCCACGTTTCCATAGGCATGAATGCCGAGTTTTTTGCCTTTCAGTTCAACGCCGGTGCCTGCATTAAACTTATTGCGGCTCATGAATACCATCAATCCTAAAACAAGTTCGGCAACCGCATTTGAATTTTGACCGGGCGTATTCATTGCCACAATGTTTTTTTGGCTGCATGCAGCCAAATCAAGATTATCGAAACCGGCGCCTGCGCGTACAATGATTTTCAGTTTCGCGGCTGCATCCACAACCTGCTTAGTAACCTTATCGGAACGTACGATGAGTGCGTCCGCATCTGCCACAGCCGACAATAATTGAGATGTGTCGGTATATTTTTCGAGCAGGCAAAGTTCATATCCTGCATTTTCAACAATTTTGCGAATACCGTCAACAGCGGTCTTTGCAAAAGGTTTTTCTGTTGCTATCAATATTTTCATTTTATTGTTTATTTGTTTATTTGTTTATTTGTTTATTTGATTTGTTCATTAGTGATTTTTTTAATGCATTTAATTTATTTGATATTTCTTTTATCAATAAACTTACATCTGTTAATTCGTCTTGATTGATATATGACAAATCTATTGCAATATATAATTGCGAATACATTTCTAATAAAGAGCCGTAAGATCTTTCCAGATAATAGCATTGTTCTTTGGCAGAACTTCTGGACGAACCTTCTGCAATATTAGAAATAATTGATATTCCTGCACGCCTTAATTGACTTACCAAACCAAATTTTTCTTCATCAGGAAAATCTGATGTTAATTTGTAAATTTCTTTTATCAATTTGCGGGCAAGTTGCCAAACGTCTAATTTTTCAAAAGAGTATTGATACATCAAATCAACAATCCAACAGTATTATTACATTTTTTCAAATTCCTGCATGCATTTTACCAGTTCGCATACGCTTTCGACAGGAAGCGCATTGTAGCATGATGCGCGAAATCCGCCAACCGAACGATGTCCTTTTATTCCAACCATTCCACGCGATTTTGCAAAATCCATGAATACCGCTTCCCTGTCTCTGTATTCTTCGTTCATTACAAAACAGATATTCATATACGAACGTGCATCATTTACGGCTGTTCCCGTAAACAGTGGGTTGCGTTCTATTTCATCATAAAGGATTTCGGCGCGTTTTTTTGCAAGTTCTTCCATTTTTTCTATGCCGCCCGATTCTTTTATCCATTTCAGCATTTCTTTCATTACAAAAATAGAAATTACAGGCGGCGTATTGTACATCGATTCGTTTTTGATATGAAGCCTGTAATCCATCATGGATGGAAGTTGACGCGATACTTTTCCCAGAATGTCTTCACGCACAATTATGAAAGTTACTCCGGCAGGACCCACATTTTTTTGTGCGCCTCCGTATATCAGAGCATATTTTGAAACATCAACCTTGCGCGTCATGATATCCGACGACATGTCGGCAACAAGATTTACCGGGCAGTCAAAATCTTCGCGGATTTCCGTTCCGTAAATAGTATTGTTTGTTGTGATGTGAAAATAATCGGCATCATCGGGAACCGTCCATCCCTTTGGAATATAATTGTAGTTTTTATCTTTTGACGAAGCAACTATTACGGTTTCTCCAAACAGCACGGCTTCTTTTGCCGCTTTGCTTGCCCAGACTCCCGTATCGAGATAGGCGGCTTTCTTTTCGAGCAGATTATACGGTACGGTCATGAATTGCATGCTTGCTCCGCCTGCTAAAAAAAGCACATGATAACCATCGGGAATATTTAAAAGTTCTTTCCATAATGCGCGGCATTCGTCCATTACCGCTTCCCAGTCTTTTATGCGGTGAGATATTTCCAGTACAGACAATCCGTTAAAATTAATAATTGCTTTTGCCGTAGCATCAAGCACTTGCTGTGGCAGGATACATGGACCTGCACCAAAATTGTGTTGTTTCATATTTTTATGAATTTTACTTTTTAATAAAAAAATATTTGTCAAAAGTACAAAATTTAAGTCGAACAGCAAAAAAAATATGTAAACAACAATTATTTTTTAATTTTTTAATAATTTGTATCAGATTTTGAATTTGATATGTATTTGTGTTTGATATTTATATGCAAATAAATTGAAAAATGACAAATTTACATTTTGTTAAATAATCCAATGTTCGGGCGAGGCAGCACCTCGCGCCCGCGAAGGAATACTTCAATAATTTGAATAATTTTTTTGATAAATTTTTATGGTTTTTTTATTTATATAAAAAATTGTTATAACTTTGTACTGTAATATGCTGTATCTGTTTGCCCCTGATATGAAAAGGCAAACATTTTGCATGTTTTTATATTGAAAAGCGTTAGCTTTATTCCTGTTTCTGAAACTTAGGAGATTTCAAATGCATGAGAATAAATAGTTGAACGCTCACGTCATTTTTGGCGTGGGCTATTTATTCGTGCATTAGGTATCCTAAGACCTCAGAAACAAATAAATGTTACAGCCCCACGCTTTTTTATTTAGATTAATCGGCAAGCGAGGCTGATTGCCGGCAAATATAATTTATAATATGAAAAAATTTATGATGAGTTTGGCAAACGCTCTAATGATTTGCCTGATAATGACTGCATTTTCGTGCAGCAAAGATGATAACCCCGACAACCCGGATAATGCCGTACCTGACCCGGCAGGAACAATAACTGCGAATATAGCAGTCTATTCGACAATTAAAATTTACGACAATGGTACTTATCGTGGAAATATTTCTTGGGATACCCCGGATAATTTCTACCTAAATGGAGAATATATTGATGTATCCATTTGTAATTTGGGAAAAATGAAAGGGCTTGGCAACATCACGCAAATTCCTCAAGCAGGTTTTTCCAGTCCGGCTAGAGCAAATTATTTCATAGCATGCGAATCAGGGCACGGTTATGTTATAAAGTTCGGCTCCGGCACATATGTCCGTTTATATGTGGTAGAGTCACTTGTAAGCACTGCGGGCGGAATTATGGGCGCAAAGGTAAAATATCAGTATCCCTTTGTTCCATAAAGCTTTTATCGCTTGCGTTCGGCGGTAAAAGAAATTAAAACAATCGGGGCTGTCGTAAAATCATGACAGCCCCGATTGTTTATTCACTGCAAGCGAGTAATTAACCTTTAATTTTTTCGCGATATTTTCGGGCATGGCTTTTTTGTTCACCATTGGCGACATTATCAAATGCATTTCATAATAATTCATTGCCTGCAAACAAAGACAGCTGCAAAAGAATTTGCCTTTTACGGTCAGGTTTTTTTGAGATTTAAAACGATTTTGCTATTGCAATAAAGTCGTCGGCATTGAGCGAAGCGCCTCCAATTAAGCCGCCATCAACATCCGGTTGTGAAAAAATTTCTTTTGCATTGTCCGGCTTACAGCTTCCGCCGTAAAGTATCGAAGTGTTTTCTGCTTTCTTTCCGAATTTCTCCGACAAAACACTGCGTATGTACGCATGTATTTCCTGAGCCTGTTCGGCTGTTGCCGTTTTGCCTGTACCTATTGCCCATACAGGCTCGTAAGCTATAATTATTTTTTCAAAATCATTTTCACCAATATTAAAAACAACTTCTTCGATTTGTTTTTTTACAACTTCAAAATGACGGGCTTCTTCCCGCTCGCTAAGATTTTCGCCAACGCAAAATATTGGCGACATGCCGTTTGCAAGTGCAAGCTTAACTTTTTTCAAAAGAATTTCGCTTGATTCCTTGTAATATTCGCGACGTTCGGAATGTCCTGCAATTACATACTTTACGCCTGCATCGGCAAGCATTTCAGCCGATATTTCGCCTGTGTATGCACCTTTTGCTTCGCTTGCGCAGTTCTGTGCCGACAAACCTATTTCGGTTTCCCTGATATTTTCGCCCACGCTGAAAATGTGTGTAAACGGCGGCGCTACAATAATCTTTACATTTGATAAATCCTTAGCTTTTTCAACTATTTCGGAAACCAGCCGTACGCCTTCGCTCGGCGTAGTATTCATTTTCCAGTTTCCTGCTACAATATTAATTCTCATTTCTACCTGTATTTTTAATTTTGCCGCAAAGGTAATAAAATATGACTGATTAACCGTAAAAGCCTTTGAGCAGTTTACCGGTTTTTCGCAGTAAACCTTATAAACTTTTTTACGGATTAGATTTTAAGCAGAAAGCGAGCGTTGATATATTTTTAGTATCTTTGCGGCAAAATTAAATTCTAATTAACTAATAAATTATTAATATCAAATCAATTATGTTGAAAACAATTTCAGCCAGCGAGGCGGCATCTTATATAAATGATGGAGATGTTTTGGCGTTTAGCGGATTTACCGCATCGGGCGCTCCGAAAGTTGTAACAGAAGCTCTTGCCGAACGTGCAAAAGCAGAGCATGAATCAGGCAAGCCGTTTAAAATAGGAATTTTTACGGGAGCATCAACGAGCGAACACCTGGACGGAGTTCTTGCTCTTGCAGATGCAATAGATTTTCGTACTCCGTATCAGTCGAATGCAAATATGCGCAGCAGTATAAATGCTCAAAAAATTCATTATTTCGATATGCATTTATCACATCTTGCGCAGGAATTGCGTTACGGATTTTATAAAAAAATAGATGTAGCCGTTATCGAAGCCGCAGATGTTTCCGAAAACGGTGAAATACTTCTTACGGCAGGCGTTGGGATTATTCCTACGGCAGCCATGATTGCAAAAAAAATTATTATTGAGCTAAACAGATTCACTCCCGAAACAGTCAGAGGATTGCATGACATTTACATTCCTTTGGATCCTCCCAATCGCAGAGAAATTCCTGTTTACAAACCGAGCGACAGATGCGGAGATGCAGTGCTGAAAGTAGATCCCGATAAGATTATAGGCATCGTTGAAACAAATCTTCCCGATGGACTTAGTCCATATACTCCTGCCGACCAGATTACCGAAACAATAGGCGCAAATGTTGCCGATTTTTTGGCATCGCAGTTACGCGAAAACAAAATACCATCGTCGTTTTTGCCTATTCAGTCGGGAGTAGGAAATATTGCGAACGCAGTTCTCGGTTCGCTCGGCGCAAATAAATATATTCCGCCTTTCGAAATGTACACCGAAGTGATACAGGATTCGGTTATAGGTTTGATGCGAACAGGGAATATAAAGTTTGCAAGCGGCTGTTCGCTTTCGCTTAGCGACGATATGATGACAGAAGTTTATAATGATTTAAATTCGTTCAGAGATAAATTCGTACTGCGTCCGCAGGAAATATCCAATAATCCGGAAATAGCTCGGCGTTTGGGTTTAATTACAATAAACACAGCCCTCGAAGCCGATATTTTCGGAAACATAAACAGCACTCACGTACTCGGAACAAAGATGATGAACGGAATCGGAGGTTCGGGCGATTTTGCCAGAAATGCTTATATTTCAATATTCACCTGTCCTTCGGTTGCAAAAGGCGGAAAAATAAGCGCAATAGTTCCAATGGTTTCGCATTTAGACCATAGCGAACATTCGGTAAAGATTTTAATTACAGAACAAGGCATTGCCGACCTTCGCGGAAAAAGCCCGATACAGCGCGCGCAGACAATCATCGAAAATTGTGTTCATCCCGATTATAAACAGTTGTTGTGGGATTATGTGAAACTTGGCGGAAAAAACCATACTCCGCATACACTAAGTGCATGCTTCAACATGCATCGGGAATTTATGGCGTCGGGAGATATGCGCAAAACCGATTTCAGTAATTTGTAGGTCATGTTTTTTCTATGGGATTTGGTATTGCTAATTAAGTATAGTTTTTGATATTTTTGAGGAACAATATATTCTGAAAATCAAATATATATATAACCATATATTGCAAGAAGTCTATATATTAATTAGCAATACCTAAAATATTAGGTCGTGTCATAAATCAGCTGAATCGACTGTTTTCATACGTTCCTGTTTTATAATAGAAAGTTTCAATATACATTCCTATCTGTTCATCTTTCGAGAAATATATCGTTTTTCGCTTTAATCGCTTTATGTGTATTCTGAAGTAAAGATTCTTTCTTTCTATTTTTCCATGTTCTATCTTTTCCAATTAGATGCCTGTTTGACGGTACATATTTGGAATAAGAACTCCAATTATTGGTATGATAAAGTGAAATGGGAAACACCTCAAGCAGTTTCCAAAGTACAGGAAAGTCTTTATCCTGCCTTTTCCGTTGTGCCAGGCTAATATACATCCGCTTCTTCTTTCTATGGCATACCATGTCCAACGTTGATTGGACTTGTTTTGGACAAAACTCCAAAATTTGTCCATTTCTCCTTCAAAACGTATTTCAACCTCTAAATCTTCAAACCTATTGACTTCGTCCTTTGTCAGAAAATAGGGGTTGGTTTTTAGAATTTTTTTTAATACGGCGCAAACCGTATCCTTACTTGTGCAACACTCTGCCTGTGTCCCGAACTCCGCTATTGTTAAGTGTCATTTCAATTATTTTCTCTTTTGTGCCGGACTCCCACGCTTTATAGCGATACTCCAAGTGAAAATACTTTTTGCAACTGTTGCATTGCCATTTTTGAGTTCCATTGCCCATATAACCCTGCTTGACCAAATTATTGCTTTGACAATGGAGACAGTGAATTTCTGTGGTGTGCTGCATTGTTTAATGTTTTTAAACTCAAAGATAATCAGTTGTCCTGATAATTTGTGACAATACCATATGCTAATCTAACAATGCCATATACTTTTGTCTTGATGCAAAAATAACCAAAAGTCAAGAGCCGCCAACGCCGATTTACGACTGCGACCCGCAGAAACGCCGCCTGCCTGCTCAACGTTCTGTTAAAGTTTTTTCAAGCTAAGAAAGAGTTGCCTCGCAGAAGCGAGATATTGATAACTCCGTGCAAGCGAAGCGCAGCTCGGAGTTATGGAATAAAAGCCGGTAAAGTGCGAAGCACAGGCGCAATTTAGAGTTGCAAGCGTTCACTCGCACGACATATTAAAAATATATTATTTCCCGAAGAAATCCAATAAAAATCATAATTCCCTGCATGGTTTAAAATCATAAGTTGTCCTGCATTTTTTAACACTTCCTTCAATTTTTTTGTCCTATAATTTACATTATAAGACAAGCTAATAGTAAATATATCAATGAAATAACTCTATTTTTGGATGTGCGAAAAAATTTTGTTAAATTTTGTAATATTCTAAAATTTAATTATTTTTGTATGTTAAAATAAAAATATAATGTAAATTATAAGACAAAAAAAATTGAATATAACGATGTGAAAAACAATATAAATAAAAATAAGATAACCGAATGTTAAACTTTAAAAATAAAAAGGAAAATAATTATGACATGACAAAAAGAAATAAAAACGCTCGCCTTAGTTTAAAACCGTAAGGCAAATATTAATCAGTATTGATTAAAAAATAAAACAACTATCATTTATTCAAAATTAACAAAAAAAATTTTAAAACTCAATGATGAAAAATTTAATTTTATCTTCAGAAACACTGAAAAGAGGAGTTATAATGCTGCTTCTTTTTGTCGGTTTTTTTGCATTATCGTTTGCACAAACCAAAACCGTAACAGGAACTGTGGTCGATGAAAATGGAGAAGCCCAGTTAGCAGTTTCAGTATTTGTGCAGGGAACAAGAATCGGCGCTTATACCGATGCGAAAGGAAATTACACCTTGAACAATGTGCCTGAAAAAGCGATTCTCGTTTTTTCGAGCATTGGCTACGTTACGCAGACAATCACTGTCGGCGACCGCAGCATTGTGGATGTTACGCTGGCTGAAGAAGCTACCCAGCTGGAAGAAGCTGTTGTTACAGCCGAATTCGGTTTGAAGCGCGTAGCGCGTTCTATCGGTTCGAGCGTACAAAATATACGTGCCGAAGAAATTACAGAATCAGGACGTGATAATTTTATTACAGCCCTGCAAGGGCGTGTGTCAGGGATGTCTATTACCAATACAACAGGAGCGCCCGGAGCATCAACATCTGTTGTTTTGCGTAACTTTTCATCTATTTCAGGCAGTAATCAGCCTTTATATATTATAGATGGCGTACCAATGAACAATTCAACATTCGATCCTACCGGATTTGCTGATCCGGCAGGTCTAAATACTAGTAATATGGACTTTGCAAGTCAGGGTAATGATTTTAATCCTGAGGATATTGAAAGTATGTCTATATTGAAAGGCGCTGCTGCTGCCGCTCTTTACGGTTCGGATGCTTCAAACGGAGCTATCGTAATTACAACCAAAAAAGGCTCAAAGGGAAGAGGGAAAGTTACATACAGCACATCTTTACGTTTTGACAATGCTTACGGTTATCCTGTAAATCAAACAAAATATGCTAATGGGTCGTATGGTACAACCAATTTTTATAATATCAATCATTTTGGGGGACCATATCCTGAAGGAGTAAAAGTTTATGATAACTATAAAGCGCTTACCCAGACAGGTTTAACCAAAAAACACAGCATCGCCGTAGATGGCGGTAACGATAAGATTACATTGCGTTTATCAGGCACTTACCTTGACCAGAAAGGCGTTGTAAAAACTACCGACTACAACCGTTTGAATTTAATGCTTTCGGGTAAAGCCGAAATAACAAAGTGGCTTGAAATAAACAGTTCCATTTCATTTGCGGAAGCATCGAATACAAAAGCGCCAAAAGGCACTTACGGATCATTATATCAGGCTATGGTGCATCCGATGACCAGCGATATGCTTAATTATCTGGCTCCTGATGGTAAACACATGAACGTTGACGGGTCTCCCTATCTCGACAGTGATTTTATAAATCCTTTATTTGGCTTGTATAAAAATAAATTTTATGATGAAAGCGATAATGTTATGTCATCTTTTTCCGTAACATTAAAACCTGTAAAGAATGCATATATCATCACTACCGCAGGCTGGAATATTACAAATACGACTTATGAAGCAGGCTATCATCCTTATTACGGTACATACAGTTCTCGCGATGATAATGGCGCTTATAGTATTTCCAAGGGAAATTCTTCGTATTTTTCGTTTAATACGGTTGCGGGGTACGTTTATGACAAAATAAAAAACTTTAGGATTCAGGGACAATTCGGATATGCTCAAACAGAACAGAAATCAAGAAGACTTTCGAGCAGTGGCAGCAATTTCATGTATGTTGACTTTATGGCTCTCCAAAATTGCTCTGCATCGACACTCGTAACAAAGACATCAAATTCTATACGCCGCCTTCAGGGTTTATTCGGTTCTGTTGAATTTCATTATAAGGATATGTTGTTTTTAACATTTAGAGGACGTAACGACTGGTCGTCAACTTTACCGATAAATAACAACAGTTATTTTTATCCTGCAGTAGAATTCTCATGGATAGTATCAGACCTTCCTGTGTTAAAAGACAATCCTGTATTAAGTTATCTTAAAATTAAAGGAGCTATTGCTCAAGTGGGTAAAGATGCATCTCCCTATTCCGTATATCCTCAATTGATGGCATCTGAGTTTTACGGAGGCGGATACAGATACGATTGGACAGGACCAAATTTGGGACTTAAACCCGAAATACAAACTCAATACGAAATAGGATTTGAAACTCGCTTGTGGAAAGACAGAGTAAATGCCGATTTCTCATTTTATAAAACGCGTTGCGATGATCAGATAGTTAACGGTTTCCGTTTAAGTTATGCAACAGGCTATGTGTTGAATAACAGAAATATGGGCAGGTTTGATAACTGGGGTTGGGAAGCCCATATTGACGCGGACATATTTAAAAATAAAGATCTACGATGGAATGTTTCTTTAAATGCAAGCAGAGCATTTTCAAAGGTTGTTTCTTTACCTGAAGGATTAACCGAATACTATGATTCATCTACATGGGTTGTCGGCGAGTCACGCAACGGTATTATTGTCGGTATGCCTATCACTACATTGACTGTTGTTCCCAAAAAACGAAATAAAGATGGCAAATTAATCATTTCGCGTACAACAGGACATCCTTATTCAAATGCTGGCGTTTGGGAAGTATTATGCGATCGCGAACCCAAATTAAGATTCGGAATTTCAACTCTAATTAAATATAAACAGTTTCAGTTATCGGCATTGCTCGATGGAAGACTTGGAGCAACACTGATAAACGGCACAGGACAATGGATGTGGGCACACGGTATGAGTGAGGGCTCTGTAAAATGGCGTGACAAAGGTTCCATAATTTTTGATGGAATTCTTGATGATGAATTTGTTGATACGGACAACCCGACACCGAATAACATTGTTGTTCCTCTTGGTTTGGGCAGTTCAACTATTTATTCAGGATTAATTGAAGACTGGATTGAAAGAAATGTTTATTATCTGAGAGTACAGGAAGTACGTTTTTCATACAGAGTACCTCGTCAGTGGTTACAAAAAATAACAAAAGGCACTTTAAGCGAAGCAACTGTTTTTGTTGCCGGTAACGATTTAATTGTTTTTACAAACTATACAGGTCTTGATGTTGTCGGCAATGCAAATTCAGCAGCATTAGGCGGTACGGGAGGTTTCGGTATTGATAATTTTTCTATCCCCAGCCCGCGTGGCGTTACATTTGGTCTTACTTTAACTTTCTAAAATTATATAAAATGAAAAAAATATTAATATTATTATTATCAAGTATTCTTGTATTTTCGAATACAAGTTGCGATTCTTATTTGGATGTAAATCAAAATCAGGATGCACCCGACTATGTTGATGCGTATTTACGTTTAGCGCCAATCTGTCAGGAGATGCAGGGCATATACTATGATATTAGAGCATTGGGACCATTAACTCAAATGATGGGAACAACAGGCTATACTTCTTACGCCCATCATTCTTACGCTACAAACAGTGATGCTGCCGGCGAATATTGGCGTGTTGCTTATTTCCTTCATGGAATAAATCTTGAAAATTTGATAAATCAATGTCTTGAAAAAGAAGAATATGCATTTGCCGGTATAGGTCTTATCATAAAAGCTTTCGATTGGGACTTAATTACGAAATATCATGGAGATATTCCTTATTTCTCAAAATACATAGATGGTCTAACAACTTTCCCTTATGATTATCAAAAGGATATTTATCCGGATATTCGTAAACTCGCACGTAAGGGAATAGAATATATCGAAATGGAAGAAGCAGATCTGGCTAAATACGGAAGATTAATTTCGGATAACGATTACATTTATCACGGAGATATGGATAAATGGAAAAAATTTGCTTATGCAATACTTGCCCGCAATTACATTTCATTATCTAACAAAAATGATTTTGTAAGCAGCGGTTTTGCCGACTCGGTTATATACTGTGTTGAACATTCGTTTGCATCAATGGCTGACGATGCAACTCTTAAATCTGCATCCGAAGGAACAGACATACCTGATGTTACACACTGGAATTGTTGGGGAACTTACAGAGGATTTCTGGGAAATTCCTATTTTCAGCATCAATTTGCCGTACAAACGTTAAGCGGTACAGTGCCTCTTCGCGATGAAAATACAGGATATAAAATAAAAAATGATGATGCAAGCGCTCATGTACAACTGTGGTATCCTTATAAATTGAATCCTGTACAAAGAATAAGCGATACCGTCCGTAGCGAAGACGGACATTTGGATCCGCGTATTGCTGTTCTTTTGGGTTTTGAAGAAAAAAGATATGCAGATTATAAAATAACGGATACAATGGATGTAATAACATCGACGCCCAATCCGGGAGTCGATGATAATTATCTTTATGATACCGTAAGGCTGCCTTATACCGAGGTATTTACAACAGAAAAAGATTATGTAAAATATTACATGTCTAAAAGATTTTTAGGCGGCGGTTTTACAAGTCGTGAACAAGGAATTGTTACCGTATATTATGATGAAAAAAGACATTATGCGCCTGCGTTTCAAGGAAAAACAATGGATACGCCAACAAACGAAACAACCATTGGCGCTGGACGATGGCTGTATAGAGATGGCGCTCCCTATATAATATCTACTTTTGCTGAAATGAAATTCTGCGCAGCTGAGGCATACTGGAAAAAAGGAGATAAGTCAGGAGCCTTGCAAGCCATGAAAGATGGAATTGCCGCACACATGGATTTTTGCGAAAACTATATAACACCACCTGCAAATCAGGAAGATTTGGGCGGTGACAAAATAACAAAAGCAACATTCCGCAGTTTGGCAAACGAATATCTTGCAGGTCCTTATGTTGGCGGTTTAACAGCAAGTGATTTAACACTTAGCCATATTATGATGCAAAAATGGGTAACTCTTTATCCGTGGGGCGCTCATGAAGCCTGGGTCGATATGCGTAAGTATCATTATGATATACAATATACGGGCGACTACCCTAAAAATGGAAACGGCTGGACAATTGACCGTGTTGACCAAAAATGGGATTCTGATCCTGCAAAAGTATATTTAGGTTTATTTTTGTATCCGACAAAGGCTTATGCCGAAGATTACTATCAAAACAGATATAATTTAAATAACGGAGGTTCGCCCTGTTATCGTATTCGTCCGCGTTATAATTCCGAATACTTGTGGAATATACCATCATTGGAATTATTAAAACCAATATCAGGCAATGCGCCTAACTATCATTGTTCTATTCCATGGTTCGCATTTCCCGGAGATATGCCTGAAAGTTTATAAACATTTTAAATAATAATATCATGAAAATAATTAAAAAATATTATTCAAGTTTGGCTGTAATCTTGTTTATTACGTTTATTACGGCATCGTGCAAAAAACACGATATGGAATTTTCCGGACAAGTTTTAATTGATGAAAAAACACAATCGGCTTTTATAATCCATCACTTTGTTCCGATGATAGATAATGATACCAATTACATACGCATGGTTGAACTTAACGGTGAAATTATTTATCGTTCGGACATTGTAACATTTAACGCTGCTCCATCCGGCGCTGCAGGCAGGTTTTTCTTGGCGCCCAAAGGCAAATCCAATCTTAAAATGTATTTGGGAAAAGGATCTGCGCCTGATATTGATTATACATTAGTATGCGATAAAGATATTACACTTGAAGCAGGACAATATTATAATGTATTTGTACATGATTTTGATGCCGAACTTGTTGTAATTAATTGTAATTATCCTTTTGTAGATACTCCGGATCTGTCGTTGCGAGACAGCTGTACTTACGTAAAATTTTATAACTTTATGTACGACAGTATTGGAAAACCCACAACTTTGCGATTACAGTATAAACATCAGAATCACTTTAATACTAATGAATGGATCAATATAGGCAGCCCATTGTTTTTTGGAGAATCTACCGGATGGGAAGCATTAAAGATGCAGAGACTCGCAGGACTTAACTCCGGCGCCCGAACCGTATATTACAGAATTTATGTTGTAGATGAAAATGGTAATGAGATAGGAAGATTGCAGAGAATGAATTCTTCAGGTAATTATGTTGATCACACATATAATGCCACTGGCACTATCGGTCGCCGAGTACATCATATTTTTGGAGGTTACAGAAACGATAAGACTATCAGGGCTGATGTAAGATTATTTTATGCCCGATAATAAATTTGTTTTACATTAATGATTACACGGGGAGAAAAAATCTCCTCGTGTATTTCTTAAAAAGAAAAGAGAAAAATTTTAATATATTAATTATAAAAAGATTATGATGACAAAACAGGCAAAATTAACAATATTATTTGCATTAACATTTCTATTATTACCATTAGCTTGTGACAGTGATAATAATAATATAATTGAAAAAGAAATGTTAACCATATCAGAAGCGCAGAATTGCTTTAAAAATGCAGTAATTGAATATGAAAAGCAAAAAGACATAAATAATATTAAGAATAATAGTTTAACTCCCAACAACTTTACACCAAGATGGGATATAGCTGTTGAATCCGAAAATTCTAACATTTGGAGTTTAGATATACCAATTATTTCAGATACAAAATATTGGATTGTAAATCAAAAACAAACAGAACAATGGGCAGCAACGGCTACACAAAAGATTGTTATTATAAAAAACAAAGAAACAAAAAAATGTAATTTGTTTTTATTAACACTGATTCCAGATAAAGATTGTGCAATTAAATTTAAGAGAAAGTCGCTTGCGAAAGTGTATATTCATATAGGAAATAGTAGCGAATTTTCAGGAATGGTAATATATTCATCAATATTTGGAGAGATAAATAAGATTGTAAAATATAATAATGGATATATTGATGACAATCAATATACAATTGATATGCAAAATAGAGAAACGTCATTTTTTAATGAAAAAAAGATTTTTAAGTCAATATCAAAAGAATTGACTCTTTCTACTCAATCTTATGAATGGGGATTAGATGAATGGGGATTAGATGAAACGTATTGCTATATGTGTGGTCAAGTATTAAACGGCAATGGTTTATGTGGCAATTGCTGGATTTTTGAGTCATGTGACTTGTGTGGATCGCCTATAACGGAGTGTACTTGTTATAACACTTGTCAAATATGTGGTCATTCATTTTTTGATTGTACTTGTAATGGCTACAATCCACCTGATGATGATCCAACATCTTGTCGTTATTGTCATAGATCAGAATGTAGCGGAGAATGTCAGAGAGAACCAGGAAAAGGTACAGTGTGTCCTTTCTGCGGATGTTCAACACAAACAGCAAATGGATGTTGTTGTAAATAATAAAATTTATGTGAAGCAATAGATTATTAACACATTAATTATAAATAAGTTATGAAAAAATATATATTTTTAACAGCAATGTTTATATTTGCCAACAATGTATTTTCACAACAGGAAACTTGCGTTACTTTACCGCGCATACATGGTGTTACCGGTATACTATCAGGCAGCAATATAATATCGTGTTCGGGAGGAACGATTACTGTTAGTACAAACATAAATCAATGGGAAGTTATTTTCCCCGATGATTATGTTGAGGAAATAAATCAGGCATTGAATGATGCAGGACTTGATTATATTCACGTGTATTCCATAACATATCCCTATTCAAATATTAATTTTGTTTTTGACGAAAATTATAATGAATATGATGGGTATGACCACACTCGTATTGTAATATTTAAGGATGCAAATGAACTTTGTAAAAATGGAATAGAAATAATACAGTTTGATTGTTAGTAAAAAGTACGGAGCATTAGATTAAAGGACTGTTATATAATTTTAACAGTTCTTTTGTCTTTGCTAATTATAAAGCATTGCTATGTTATTTATGCGCTTTTAAAAGCTACATTTGCACTTAAATTTTTATGAAAAAAAATCTCATAATATTTATCTCAACGCTGTTTTCCGTTTGCAGCTTCGGACAGCAAAATGTTTTCAACATTGATTCGATAAACAGGCATTTTCTAAATCAGCTTACAATATCGCAGCAGGAAAAAATTCATGTCCATACCGACCGCTCGCTGTATATTCAGGGCGAACAGATCTGGTTCAGAATTTATCTTGTGGATGCCGTTTTACATCGCAGCGTTTTTAACAGCCGCTACGTATATGTTGAACTTCTAAATCAGCAAAAGAATGTTGTTGCCCGCGTAAAAATCCGTCCTGTCGAAAATGCATATTACGGACATATCGACTTGTCGTCCGGTCTGGTCGAAGGGGAATATACTTTGAGAGCATATACTCAATACATGCAAAATGCAGGCGAAGATTATTTTTTTATGAAAACCGTAAAAATCATAAATCCGATGTCAATACGGACAAAAATTAATACCGGTTTTGAGTATAATCCAAAAAATGAAAAGGTAACGGCAAGGTTAAGTTATATTGATAACGGATTACAGGTGAAAATCAATAAAGACATCTTAAAAATAAAATTTGACAACCGTCCTGAAAATGCTTATTATTCAATCAACAGCAATGTTGCACATTTTTCATTCGACAAAAATAAAATAAAAACCATACATGCGATTTTGGATATAGATGGAATTCAATTTGTTCGAGATATTACGGCTCCCGAATATCCTGTAGATTTTGATGTGTCGTTTTTTCCCGAAGGCGGATATTTGCTTGAAGGTACAAACTGTTGCATCGCATACAAAGCATTAAGTGCAGATGGCGCTTCCGAAGACATAACAGGAGAAATTACAGATTCGGATGGAAATATTTTGACAACGATAAAGTCGCAGCATCTCGGAATGGGGAAATTTTATCTGGCTGCCGAAAAAAGCAAAAGCTATTTTGCCGTATGCAGAAACAGTCAGGGAACAGAAAAGCGGTTTGAACTTCCCAAATACATGGCAGATACATATTCATTAAAAACAACATGGGTAAAAGACAATCTATACATTGCCGTTCAAAAACCCGACAATATGAAAACAGAAAGAGACTTATACATTATTGTACACACGCGCGGGATTACTCAATATGCAGCAAAGTGGAATTTTTCGGACAGAGCGATACTGCTCAACAAAAATGATTTTCCATCAGGTGTATTGCAAATACTTTTATTCGATTCGCATCTTAATCCTATTTCGGAACGTCTGGTTTTTAACATGAACGACAGCGAATCGGTCAATGTGGAATTTACGACCGACAAACAAAATTATGATGCGCGTGAAAGAATAAATGCAACAGTAAAAATTACGGACATAAAAAATATTCCGCTGAAGGGAAATTTTTCCGTTTCGGTTATTGACAACAACGATGTTCCTGTCGATACGTCAATGTCTATTCTTTCAACATTACTGCTGACATCCGACATAAAAGGATACGTGGAAAATCCTGATTTTTATTTTCAAAACGGTAAAGAAGCCCGGGAAGCGCTGGATATTTTAATGCAAACGCAGGGATGGAGACGTTATAATATTACCGAAGTATTAAAAGGCAATTATGAAAAGCCGGAAACTGATTTTGAAATCGGACAAAAAATTTCGGGATATGTGCAAAAATACAGCGGCAGCAACAAGACTTTCGGAAGTTCGGTAATGATTTATTCAAAGAATCCACCGGCAATGAATTATATACAGGTTGACAGCGCCGGCAAATTCGCACTTGCAAACATCGAATTTCCCGACAGTATCTGTTTTACGGTTCAAGCATTCAACAGCAAGGGAAAACAATTTGTAGAACTGTTTGTCGACAGCGATACTTTTCCATCAATAACCGGTATTGCCAAAAATTCAGTAATCAAAAAAGCAGCGGAACAGGTCAATGAAAAAGAAGAAATATTTGCCTATGAAAAAGGTGTTTGGATGTTTTTTCTGGAAGAATCGCTCGTAACGGCAAAGAGAAAAGAAAGAAAACAGAATGTCGGCGCATCATGGTACTCATCAAATGCAACACAGTCTTTTACCGAAGAAAAAATAAGCGAAATGGCTCCCTTGTATGTGTCTGATATTTTAAGAACAGTTCCGGATATAAGCATTTCCGATGGACGAATAATATATCACGGCGCACATTCGATGAGCGGTGATTTCGGCGCCAAAGTTGCAGTTATGGTTGATGGTATCATTATAAACAATGATGAAGACAGCGGTTTTGACATAAATATGATTGATGTTCAAAATGTAAAACGCATTGATGTTTTTAAGCGCACAGCAACCCAGATTTTCGGTTTGGCGGGAGGCGATTTGGTTATAGCAATCACAACAGGTTCACCTGAATCTTACAGTGACAAAATAAAATTTAACCTCAAAAAGATATCTCCATTGGGATTTCAATTGCCTTCGGAATTTTATTCGCCCAAATATCAGACAGAAGCACAAAAAAACAATAAAGAACCCGATTTGCGAACAACCGTTTTCTGGGATCCTGATATAATAACTGACGAAAAAGGCGAAGCGCATTTTGATTTCTATTCAGCAGATTACAGTACAACTTATTCTGTTATAATCGAAGGCATGGCGGAAGATGGGAAAATTATCAGCAGCATAAGCAAAATACAACGGAAAAAATAAAAAAATGCTGTTTAGAAATCATTTAAATTATACATGTATTTATTTGATAATAATCTGACAGGGTATATTTCAAAAATGTAACAAAAGATTAAAAATCAAAAATATTTAACCTCACTTTTTAAGAATCATCTTGGTAGAAAATATAATCTTCCATCATCCAAGCTTATTTTCAGACAAAGTGTGTTGATAAAATTTGAGGAATTTGTCATATTCTTCCGCAAATGTATGTATTTTATGATGCTCCGGTTGATTCAGAATATATTTGCATACTTTATCAATGTCTTTTTTTGATATTGAAAATGCTGAACATGATGTTTGCCAACGAAAATTGCTTTTACATAGATTATTGTTATTGATGAAATTTTCAGATGCATTGCCAATAGTATCAGCTAATTCATTTTCGCTCACAGACGGGTCGCGTGAAACTAGAAAATGAACATGTTCCGGATTGGCATAAATAGCATACATTTTACAGTTACATTTATTCACAATGCCGGTAATGTATTTTTCAATTCGTTCACGATAAACTTCTTCTATAGAAGGAAAACGGTCTTGCGTTGTAAAAACAAAATGTACGTAAAGGTTATTATATTTAACTTTCATAAATTATATTTAATTTTAATAATAGTACAAAAATATGGAAAATTTTGATAATAATATTACAATAAGGTATTAGTTAGAGAGAGATTACATAGTGCTACTAAGGTAATTTAAGAGGATAAGGCTTATAATTTACTGTATATAATCAAAATAACCTTATTACCTGTATGCCACCTTAGTAGCATCGATTATCCCTCATAATATTTAACCTTATCTTATTATTAATGAAAATAATCTAACCTTTGATTATAAACAAACGACAATTTGAATAGAAAATAGATGCAGTCAAATACATTTTATGGCTCCAAAATCAAAACTGCAAAATTATTTTTTAATATTTTTATTGCGGTATTTATTTTTTTATTATCTTTGCAGCCCAAATTTGTGAAAAATTTTAAAATTAAATAAAATGAAAAAAGAAATTCATCCATCGAGTTATCGCGTGGTGGCATTTAAGGACATGTCTAACGAACATATATTTTTAACACGCTCATCGGTTAATACAAAAGAAACAATCACTGTTGATGGCGTTGAATATCCTTTGTATAAGCTTGAAATTTCAAACACATCCCATCCTTTTTACACAGGAAAAATGAAGCTCGTAGATACGGCAGGACGTGTTGACAAGTTTATGAACAGATATAAAAACTACGCAAACAAAAACAAATAATTTTGCAGCAGAAAGATAAAAAAACCTCGGCTTTGTTTGTCGAGGTTTTTTTTAACCGGATTTTCGAGATTAAAGCCTGTTTTGGCATAAAATATGCATATTATAAAAACAGTTTTATATTTGTTTAAATTTTAATATAAGACTGTGTAATATTAATGACTGATATTTAGGTATTTAATTGAGAACAAAATAATAAATAATAATAAAAGCGAATAATTTGTTCGATAATCGACAGGTTTTTGCTGACAAATTGACTGATATATTATGGCTATTGACATAAAATTACGACAGAAGTTCTTCGATGGAGACGAAATGGAAAATGTAAATTATATTCCTCTTTCACTTGACGAAAATTTTCTGAAAATAAATACGAAAAACCTGCCCGACTCATTGCCGTTATTGGTTTTGCGCAATGCGGTGCTTTTTCCTGAAATTCTTATCCCTATAACTGTGGGACGCGAAAAATCAATAAAGCTTGTTCGCGAGGTTTATTCCGAATCAAAAATTCTGGGAGCGGTTGCCCAGTTCGACTTCAAAATCGACAATCCTACAAAAGATGATTTGAATAAAGTAGGTACGCTTGCACATATTATCAAAATTCTGGAAATGCCGGATGGCGCAATAACAGCAGTATTGCGGGGACTGAACCGTTTTGAAATAAAAAACATAATCAGGGAAGAGCCTTACATTGTTGCTAATGTGGAATATCTTAAAGATGAAAAGCCTGATTTGCCGAACGAAAATTATGATGCAATAATAAGTTCGATAAAAGATATTACATGGCAAATCATGGAACAGTCTCCAATGTTGAGAGATATTTCATTCATCATTAAAAATATCGAAAGCCGAAGTTTCCTGATAAGTTTCATAGGCTCAAATCCGGATATTACGCGAAATGTAACCGACCAGCAATCACTGCTCGAAATCAATAATTTGCAGGAAAGAGCGCTGAAACTGCTTGAAATATTACAAAAAGAATTGAAACAAATCGAAATAAAAAACGATATTAAAAGCAAAGTTCTCAATGAAATCGGACATCAGCAGCGCGAATATTATTTGCATCAGCAAATGAAAACAATTCAGGATGAATTGGGAGGAAGTCCTGCCTCTCAGGAAATTACCGAATTGCGCGAACTTGCAAAAACAAAAAAATGGAGTGCCGAAATAGCCGATTTCTTTGAAAAAGAAACAGCAAAGCTCGAACGCATGCATCCCGGCATTGGCGAATTTTCGGTTCAACTGAACTATCTTCAACTTCTGCTCGACCTGCCGTGGAACGAATATACCAAAGACAGAATAAACATTAAAAAAGCGAAAAAAATACTTAATGAAGATCATTACGGACTTGAGCAGGTAAAGGACAGGATTCTTGAATATCTTGCGGTGATAAAACTGAAAAACGATTTAAAATCGCCTATAATGTGCCTTTACGGACCTCCGGGAATAGGAAAAACTTCGCTCGGAAAGTCAGTCGCCCGCGCAATAGGACGCAAGTTCGGCAGAATTTCGCTTGGCGGTTTGCACGATGAAGCCGAAATTCGCGGGCATCGCAAAACGTATATAGGAGCAATGCCCGGAAGAATAATGCAAACCATAAGACGATGCAAATCGGCAAATCCGGTAATAATTCTCGATGAAATTGATAAAATAGGAAACGATTTCCGCGGCGATCCTGCTTCGGCTTTGCTTGAAGTTCTTGACCCGGAACAAAATTCCGCTTTTCACGACAATTATATCGACCTTAATTTTGACCTGTCAAAAACAATGTTTATTACAACGGCAAACAGCATAAGCACAATCAGTTCGGCATTGCGCGACCGCATGGAAATGATTCCGATGAGCGGATATCTGGTTGAAGAAAAAGTTGAAATAGCAAAAAGGCATCTTATCCCAAAACAGCTGGAACTTCACGGAATAAAAGAAGGCACAGTAAAATTTGACAATGACGTTATTGTAACCATTATCGAGTCATACACAAAAGAATCGGGCGTGCGTACGCTTGACAAACAGATTGCAAAAATTGCACGCTATTATGCAAAACAGATTGCTCTTTCCGAAACCATAAAACCCGAAATTTCAAAGCAGAAAATTGCAGAAATTCTCGGCGTGCCGCGATTTACAAAGGACGAATATCAGGGAAACGATTTTGCCGGAGTCGTTACAGGTCTTGCGTGGACAGAACTCGGAGGCGAAATTCTTTTTGTGGAAACAAGTTTGAGTAAAGGCAAAGGTAAACTTACAATTACAGGAAACCTTGGCGAAGTGATGAAAGAATCAGCTTTGCTTGCCTTGGAATATATAAAATCGCACGCATCGCAACTTAAAATAAACAGCGAAGCTTTTGAAAAATGGGATATTCATCTTCACGTTCCCGAAGGAGCGATACCAAAAGATGGACCATCTGCCGGAATAACAATGACTACGGCGCTTGCATCAATTTTTACGCAACGCAAGGTACGTAAAGGCATTGCCATGACAGGCGAAATAACATTACGCGGGAAAGTGCTTCCGGTTGGCGGGATTAAAGAAAAAATTCTTGCGGCAAAACGCGCAGGAATAAACGAAATAGTATTGTCGAAAGATAACGAGAAAGATATATCCGAGATAAAGCCCGTCTATATCAAAGGATTGAAATTTCATTACGTTGACACGATTTCGGATGTTCTCAATTTTGCGCTGTTAAAGGAAAAGGTTAAAAATGCAATGAAGATTGAATAAAATAAGTCACGAAACAAAAAAGGCTGCCTTTGCGGGCAGCCTTTAATTTTATCCGGACAGGCATTAATAATTTGCCTTCATAATTTCGAAATACGATTGAGGATGTTTGCATGCAGGACACAGCTGCGGCGCCGATTTTCCTACATGTATATATCCGCAGTTGCGGCATTGCCATGTAATTTCTCTGTCTTTCGTAAATACGGCTCCATCATTAATATTTGACAGCAGTTTACGATAGCGTTCTTCGTGTCCTTTTTCTGCTATTGAAATGCATCTGTACATGCTTGCTATTTCCGCAAAGCCTTCTTCAGCTGCAATATCGGCAAACATCGGATAATCGTGTGACCATTCCTCGTGTTCGCCCTGTGCTGCAGCCAAAAGATTTTCGGTTGTGGTTCCTATTATTCCGGCAGGATAGCCTGCTGTAATTTCAACCATTCCTCCTTCAAGGTATTTAAACATGCGTTCGGCATGTTCTTTTTCCTGATTGGCAGTTTCTTCAAAAATTGATGCAATCTGCTCAAAGCCTTCTTTTTTTGCCTTGCTTGCAAAATACGTATAACGCATGCGAGCCTGCGATTCACCTGCAAATGATGTAAGCAGGTTCTTTTCTGTTTTTGTTCCTTTAACGCTGTTCATTTTTTGCTTTTTAGTTTATTATGATTTTTACAGATACAAAAATACATAAAATTTATAACTACTGCAAATTTATAACTGATAATCGCTAAAAGCATCATTAATAATTTTATAAATAATTTTGTACGGTAAAATATTGTATATGCGGTATTATTTTATATCCGTGTAATCGCGCGTTACCCGACAGCCCGTTATTATCAAGTTCGAAAACTCTGTTACATTTACTGCATTTCACTTTTAATACCTTATCTTTCTCAATTTGCAATTCGGTCAAATCTATCGGGCAAGTTGCAGCATAAGCCGCATAAGAATCGGATGTAATCATTCGACAAACAAATACGCCATGATCCTTGTATCCGCAACTTTTTCCGTTATTGTGATTACATGATGTTGTAACGACAAGACTTCCGGGAGATGTCAACGCCTTATTAAAATCAACAAGTGGAAAGACATTAAAAGAAACCTCCTTGTAAGGTATATTATCTTCATATTTACTCTTACCGCAAGACCACAGCAAAAACAAAAAAGTTAAAAAATACATGTATTTTATTCTCATATCAAAATAAATTTATAATTTAGCGGTCATATTCAATGCTTCAAAACAGAAACAATGCAAAAGATACTAATACAGCTAACAAAGGTAATAATTTTTATATTATTGGCAACATCCTGCGCTCAAAGAATCACAATCTGCCCTACGGCATCCTGCTCTACCGAGCCGAAGTCAACTGCACGTTCGGCAAAATCGAACGTTACGAAGTATTCTAAGCAATCAGCACCGCAAGTCAGCCGGCAGCCGTTAGTTGCCGATCAGCGTCAAGATTCGTATCAATCTGTTAACAATCGCTCGGAGCTGAAAAAAGAACAGCGCACACGCGAAAAAAATACACGCTACTGGACAAAACAGGCTCAAAAGGAAACAAAAGAAGAAACCCGACGCGCAAAAAAAGAAGAAAAGGAATATCAAAAATATATGAAAGCGGAACGCAAGCGTCACTTGCAATGGCAAGATGATGATGTGAAAAAGCGCATCAGGAAAAACGAAAAAATAGCCCAAAGGGCAATGGCAAAAAAGGCAAGATAAATTATGGATATTGATGATATTTTAAAACTTCTGTTGATAGCGCTGTTTCTTCTTCCCGGATTCTTTGCAAAGAAAAAGAAAAGAGAAAATAACCAGCAGCAACAGCCGCCGCAACGCTACGAATACGAAGATCCTTACAATGATTTTAAGACTTTCGAAAGCGAAGATGATTTCATTGGCAAAACCGAAGAAAAATTTGAGGAAAAGCAAAGTCCTTTTCACTATAAGCCTGCGCCTGCCGAATTGACGCCGGAACAGGAAGGTTCGTCGGTTTTCACAAAAGAGCAAATAGAAGCTGCACTGGCATCAATAGCAAAGCAGGAAAAGGAAAACGACGAAATATCGCAAAATGAAATAACAGATAATGAAACCGACGTAAACATTAATGCCGACAATGAATTTTTACAGGATTTCGATGTAAGGCATGCCATGATTTATTCCGAAATAATTAAAGCCAAATACTGAACGGCTAAATTAATTGCATAATCAACAGAAACTGTAATGTAAAAATTTTTAATATTTGAAAAATTAAATTATCTTTGTAAAAAAAACATAGAGTTCCGAATAATTCGGGATTCTTTTTTATTCATGTTTTTGAAAAATAAAATTTATGACAACTGTAAACTACGTAACGGAAGAAGGACTTCAGCGCCTGCGAAAGGAACTGGAGCAATTAAAAAACGTTGAACGTCCTAAAATATCACAGCAAATCGCCGAAGCTCGCGACAAGGGCGACCTTTCGGAAAATGCGGAGTACGATGCGGCAAAAGAAGCTCAAGGTCTTTTGGAGTTTCGTATTTCCAATCTTGAAGCTGTAATTGCAAAATCGCGTATCATAGATGAATCAAAAATTGATATTTCGCAAGTACAGATAATGACAAAAGTACAGCTTGAAAATATCACAGCGAAAACAGTGATGGAATATATGCTTGTTGCAGAATCGGAAGCGAATATCAAAGAAAAAAAGCTTTCGATAGGCACACCTATTGCAAAATCGCTGCTCGGCAAAAAAATCGGCGATGTAGTAGAGGCGCAGGTGCCATCAGGCATTGTAAAGTTTAAGATTTTAAAAATATCACGATAAATTTAATGACTATGGCAAGCATTTTTACAAAAATAATAAACGGCGAAATACCTTCGTATAAAATTGCGGAAGATGAAAACTGTTACGCCTTTTTGGATATAAATCCCGTTGCAAAAGCTCACACGCTGGTTGTTCCGAAAAAAGAAACCGATTACATTTTCGACCTCAACGATGATACGCTTGGCAGACTGATAATTTTTGCAAAGCGAATTGCCGTGGCAATAGAAAAAAGCGTTGAATGTAAACGCATTGGCATTGCAGTTCTGGGGCTTGAAGTGCCTCATGCGCACATTCATCTTATCCCGCTTAACAGCGAATCTGATATTGACTTCAAAAAAGCCAAATTACAGTTGACGCCGGATGAGTTTAAGCAAATCGCCGAAACCATAGCCAAAAACTTCGTTTAGAAAGCGACTGCAAATAGTTGCTCCTTAAATAATAAACAGCCATTATTATATTTGCTAATTTGCTTTCACGCAAATTCATCAAATCGCAGAAACGCTGCCTGCTCAACGCACCGGTAAAATGCATGCAGGCTGGCTATTGAAAGCATCTGTATTCCCGCTTTGCAAAACAAAAACCCGACTGCCGTAAAATACAGTCGAGACTGTGCGCTGTGCGGACGTTTTTTATTAGATGCCTTCTATGTTTCCAAATCCACTCCATACAGGTGCAGCTTTGTAATCATCCACTGCGCCTGCCGGTACGATTAAAACAATGTTGCCTGTGTCAACATACTCAAAAACAGAACTGTT
>JAIRZQ010000107.1 GCA_031267135.1 Prevotellaceae bacterium | reverse complement strand
TAGCCAAGTTTTTAGAAGCAAATCCGTCCATAAAAACGTACGTGGTTTTAGGCAGGGCGACATTTTCTTCCGCGATATTGAATGCAATGGATTTCAAGCGACTGACCAACGCCATATTCGTTGGCGAAGAAACCTCGGGAAAACCCAATCATTTTGGCGAGGTGAAAAGTTTTCAACTCCCGACGTCCAAATTATCGGTAAATTATTCTACCAAATATTTTAAGATGACCGATGAAAACGTGAACACGATCGCGCCCGATGTTAAAATAGAAATGAGCTTTTCCGATTTTATGAAAGGCGTTGACCCTGTTTACGAATGGGTAAAACAACAGGAATAAGCCGGTCAGGAGTCGTTTTAATGAAAAGCGGCGACAAAATAAAGCATTAAATTAAAGAATACAGACAATGAAACTGATGACATGGACTGCAAAAAGAGAAATACAGTTGAAAAAGGAAAGAAAACCGGTTGCTGTTCCGATGTACGATTTCTACACTTCGTCAATGGCATATACTTTCGACATGCTGGGCAGATGTAAGAGAGCAACGTCTGCATTGGAAGAAGCCATCGCAAAAATCGAGGAAGAGTTGTGACTAACGGAAAAATCCCGCTGACCGTATCTCTCCGCTGCTTCAGGCGCGATAAGAAAAAGTGCAATTAGGATAACTACTGTAGAGAGAATGAATGGATAGGAAAGCGCTACTTTTGCGGCAAAATATTATATAAGAACACAGGATTCCAACTTCCGAAGCGCGTAATCTTTCCTTGTTATTTTAATCTCTATCGCGGTCAAATTTTGCAGTATGGCTCGTTTGATGGCTTTGATAGCTTCGGTGTAATTGTAAACTTGCTGTATCATAATCGAAATTTTTTCATTGAATTGACAGTACAAATGTAGTGAGATTTTTTGTGATTTTCGTGCAAAAATACCTTCATTTCTCGAACGCAAATTCAGGGAATAAATTCAACAGCTCTTCTATTTAGTGCAGAACTGTTTTAACAACACATAATCGTAATTATTATCATATTGTCTGTTATTTTTGATTATTTGTTGATAAAAAGTTACATTTATTAATTGAATCTGCAATTTATCAAAATAAAATGCTGTTTTTCTCTTTTTCAGATATTTATCATACCTTCGTAACTAAATAATAATACTGTAATAAATCATGCAAAAACAGATAAATAAAAATTCGGCTCTTGCGGTTCTTTGCCTTGCATCGTTTTTAGTTCCGTTTATGGGTTCGGCGGTTAATTTATCGTTGCCGCAAATAGGCAGATCATTTTCTATGGGAGCAGTTTCGCAAAGCTGGATTGCAACGGTATATCTTATCACAACGGCGATTTTCCAAGTGCCTTTTGCTCGATTGGCAGATTTGTTCGGGCGTAAGAAAATATTTGTTTTGGGTCTTATGCTTTTCGGAGTTTCTACTTTCCTGTGCGGGCTGTCGGTTTCAGGTACAATGCTTATAATGATGAGAGCCTTGTCGGGATTGGGCTGCGCAATGATGTTCGGAACCGGCATGGCAATTCTTGTTTCGATTTTTCCTGCTCAAAACAGAGGAAAAGCAATAGGAATAAATACGGCAGTAGTATATTTCGCTTTGGCATCCGGTCCGTTTCTGGGAGGAATACTTACTCATAATCTGGGATGGCAAAGTCTTTTCCTTATCACGGGATTTTTGGGATTTGCAGTGGCAATGTTTGCAGTTACCGTACTCAAGAACGAATGGACAGAAGCCGGAGGCGAATATTTCGATTATTTCGGCTCGGTAATTTATGCTTTGGGGTTGTTTGGAATTATATTCGGTTTTTCGAAATTACCCGCTACATTTGCATTTATTTTAACGGCAGCGGGAATATTATGTATTGTCGCATTTGTTTATTATGAATTAAGATGCGGGCAGCCTGTTTTTGATGTTCGCATTTTTGGAGGAAATAAGGTTTTTGGATTATCATGTCTTTCGGCGCTTCTCAATTATGCCTGTACTTCGGCGGTTGCATTTATGATGAGTTTATATTTGCAGTACATTCGCGGGTTAAGTCCGCAAAACGCAGGATTGATACTTATTGTTCAGGCTTGCATACAGTGCATGGTGTCGCTTTATGCAGGACGTTTGTCCGACAGGCTGAATCCATCGACTCTTGCAACTTTGGGAATGAGCATTATTGCAGGAGGATTGACAGGATTGATTTTTATTTCATCCGGTACATCCATGTTATTTATAATTTTGCTGCTGTTTATACTGGGGTTCGGATTCGGACTGTTTTCATCGCCAAACTCAAATGTGATAATGAGTTCGGTTGACAGAAAATATTACGGACAGGCTTCGGCAACCATGGGAACAATGCGGCTCACAGGGCAGGCATTCAGCATGGGTATTGCAACCATGGCTATTTCACTGTCAATAGGAAATAAAATAATAACAGCGGAATTGCATTCCGGTTTTATGAAAAGTTTTCGTATAACATTTATGATATGTGTCGCATTGTGCGTTGCAGGGATTTATGCTTCATCGTTTCGCATAAAAAATAATAAGGGATAAACGAACAATCCCAAACCAGATAAATAAATTTATTGAAATTATATAGCTTAACTGTAAAAAAACATTACATTTGTAAAAAATATACAATAAAACAATACATCTTAAATAAAACTGCAGATATAATGAAAAAAAGTTATTACGTTGGCAACAGTAAATTGACATTCGACATCCTTGAAACCATTTCAAACGGCGAGTGTACTCTGAAATTATCGGCACAGGCAAAAAAACGCATAGATAACTGCCGTCAATATCTTGATAAGAAAATTGAAAATACCGAAATTCCAGTGTACGGCATTACTACAGGGTTTGGTTCGCTGTGCAATAAAAATATTTCACATTATGAACTCGAACAGTTGCAAAAAAATCTGATAATGTCGCATGCTTGCAGTACAGGCGACGAGGTATCGCCCGAGATTGTCCGTCTGATGCTTGCGCTTAAAGCCTGTGCGCTGTCTTTGGGTTACAGCGGCGCTCATGTCAACACGGTGCAGTTTATTTTAAATCTTTATAATAACGATGTCTTGCCGGTTGTATACGACCGCGGTTCGCTTGGCGCATCGGGCGATTTGGCGCCTTTGTCGAATTTGTTTCTGCCGTTGATTGGCGAAGGCGAGGTAAATTTTGAAGGGAAAAAACAGAAATCATCTGCCGTGCTTAAAAAATTAGGATGGAAACCAGTTAATTTGCAGTCGAAAGAAGGCTTGGCTTTGCTCAACGGCACACAGTTTATGAGCGCTCACGGAGTTTTTGCACTGCTGAAATCTTTCAAATTATCGAAACTTGCCGACTTAATCGGAGCAATATCTCTTGATGCTTTCGACGGTCGCATCGAACCTTTTGACGAAAAATTGCAGCAGATACGTCCTCATCAGGGACAAATGCAAACCGCAGCTAATATTCGCGCAATTCTTGACGGAAGCGAGCTGATATTGCGAGAAAAGAAACACGTACAGGATCCATACTCGTTTCGCTGTATTCCACAGGTACACGGAGCAACAAAAGACGCCATAAACTATGTAGCTTCTGTCGTTATCACCGAAATAAACTCGGTTACCGATAATCCTACCGTTTTTGCCACATCTGACCGGATTATTTCGGGAGGAAATTTTCACGGGCAGCCATTAGCTTTGGCTTTCGATTTTCTTGCAATGGCGCTTGCCGAACTGGGAAATATTTCGGAACGCCGCACTGCTCAGTTGATTTTAGGAAACCGCGATTTGCCGGAATTTTTGGTTGCCAAACCCGGATTAAATTCAGGATTAATGATACCGCAGTATGCAGCGGCATCTATGGTAAGTCAGAATAAGATTTATGCGCATCCGGCATCTGTCGATTCCATTGTTTCGTCGAACGGGCAGGAAGATCACGTGAGCATGGGTGCAAATGCAGCAACAAAACTTCTGAAAATTATTGATAATATCGAAAGAATTTTTGCCATAGAACTTATAAATGCAACGCAGGCGCTTGATTTTAGACGTCCTCAAAAATCATCGCCCTACGTCGAGGAATTTGTTGCTCAGTATCGCAATAAAGTAAAATTTATTGATAAGGACAAAGTAATGTATAAGGAAATTGAGGCTACGCTTGAATTTTTACGAAGCGGCGATTTTGAGTAAATAATTTGAATATTTTGATATAATATTTACTGATTTTTTTGTCGAACATGATAATTAATTGCTATATTTGCATATAAAAATACAAAGTTGTTTATATGAAGTTAATATATAACATAATAATTTATCTGTATTTCATTGTTCTGTCGATAATATTTCTGATTTTATCGGCGATCGCTCTTGCTGTTTTTTATCCTTTCGACAAACGCCGCTTTATAGTGCATAAGCTGTCAAAGTGGTGGACTCAGCAATGTTTTTTTCTTTTTAACCCTTTTTGGAAAACCATATTCACAGGTAAGGAATTTGTTGACAAAAACAAATCATATATTATTGTTTCAAATCATCAATCGCTTATGGATATCGGGCTAATGTACTATGTTCCGTGCGTATTCAAATGGGTTTCGAAACACGAGGCTTTATCAATTCCAATTATTGGTCAAATGCTTTATATTCATGGTGATATTATGATTAAGCGTGGTAAAAGCAAGAGCGCAAAAAAAATGTTGGCTAAAAGTATGAAATGGCTTGAATGCGGCGCAAGCATAGCGATGTTTCCCGAAGGCACTCGCACAAAAGATGGACGGGTTCATCAATTCAAAGAAGGCGCCTTTTTGCTTGCAAAACAAACGAAAACGCCAATCCTTCCGATTGTACTCGATGGTACGTTTGCTGTTTTGCCTAAAAAAGGGGTATTAATAAAAATCAGGCACAGATTTCAGCTTAAAATTCTTCCCGAAATTTCGGTTCAGGAAATAGAATCGACCAGTATAAAAGATATGATGCTTAAAGTGCAGGCATTAATTACCGACGAACACAAAAAGCTTGCTCCCGAACTTTACCAATAGTAAATAGCTGCTTTGTAAAAAGGGAATAAATATTTAACAGCGAATGAAATAATTGCAAAGGAATATGTTTTTTTATCGGCTTTTGTAACTTTTACAGTTTAAAATCGATAAATCATGCTAAAATGGCATTGCTAATTATATATAGATTTCTTGCAATATGCGATTATAAATATTTGATATTCAAAATGTATTGTTCCTCACAAATATCAAAAACTATACTTAATTAGCAATGCCGCTAAAATTACTCGAAAACAATTAGCGTTTCATTGCGTCTAATGGCATTTCTATTTAAAATTATCGCTTTCATTTGAGTTTATAATTTTATTAACCTGCATAAAGTATATTTAGCAACCTGAATATTTATTAAGGAGCTGTTTAAAAATCATTTTTTTATATTAAAGATAAATTCCAGTCCGCCGCTTTCGCTTGCTTTTGCTGTGATTGCGCCTCCGTGAAAGATTACTGCATTTTTCACAATAGACAGTCCCAAGCCCGTGCCTCCGAGTTTGCGGCTGCGTCCTTTGTCGATTCTGTAAAACCGCTCGAAAATCAGCGACATGTATTTTGTCTCTATGCCTATTCCGTTGTCTGAAAACGAAAATAAATAATCCTTGTCGGTCTCGTCAATGATATTTATGAAAATATCGCGCCCGCCGGAATGCGCAATGGCATTATCGGTAAGATTTCCGAATATCGAATGCAGCAGGCTCGGATTTCCGTGTACAATAACCGGCTTGTTAATGTTTGTGTTTACCCGCATGCGTTTGTCGACCGGCAACAAGGCAACATCGTTTATTATTTCCGCTATTATTTCGCCAATATCAACCTGCCGTTTTTCAATCAAAGTGTTTGCTTCGTCGATTCTGGTGAGAGTTGCAACATCTTTGAGCAGCTGCGACAGGCGATTGGTCTGGCTGTAGCTTTTTTTTATAAAGTCGAGCATTTGTTCTTTTGACAGCTCGGGATTATACAGAATTGTTTCCAGATAACCGTGAATACTGCTGACCGGAGTTTTCAGTTCGTGATTTATATTTTGCGTAAGCTGTCGTTTTATACGGCTTTTTTCGTTTTCGTGAAGTAAAATTTCCTGTTTTTCCTTATCCAAATCAATTTTTGCCTGTTGCAGCCGCGAATAAATCTGTACAATAAACCGGGATATTTCGCCAAGTTCATCACTGTGAAAATTTTCATTTTCATCAATAATTTCGCCATTTTCGGCACGCAGGGCAAAATGTCGAAGCCGCTTGATATTTTGTCCCAGCTGCTGAGTAAATGCATATATTATAATGCCTGCAACAGCTGCAACGATAAGCATGAACCACAAAAAATCCTTATCGGCTTTCAACAGTTCCATAAGCGACAGATTATAGGGTATGGCAGAGCGCACAATGTATCCGTTTATTCTTTTCGACGAATAGAAGTAGTCGCTGTCTGTTGTTTCGGAATGTCGGCGAACGGTATAAGCCGTTTCGTTTTTCAATGCCGTTTTTACTTCAGGACGGTTTGAGTGATTGGAAAAGGTAAAATCATTCTGTTCGGTATCAAAAACAACATTCCCAAACGAGTCGATAACCGTTACGCGCAGATTTTCAAATTCCGACTTTCGTTTTGCTTCGATAAGCGAAACGACTGCATTCCGGTCGGACATGATGTTTCCGAGTTGAGTATTGAAAACCTGCAGTTGATAATTTAACTGTTCGGCTTTGAAAATTTTTTCGCGGTGATACTGAAAAATGAAAAAACACAGCAGGAAAAAGCAAAGCGATAAAAGCATAAATATCAGCAACCGTTTATGAAGCGATATTTTAGTTTTTAAACCCGTAGCCATAGCCTGTTCTTGTTATGATAAACTTGCCGTACTGTCCTATCTTTTTACGCAGGCGGGTTATATTTACATCTATTGTTCTGTCGAGTACAATTACTTCATCATCCCACACGCGCTTTAGGATTTCTTCGCGCGAAAATATTTTGCCTGCATTTTTCAAAAATAAAATAAGGATTTCCAATTCTTTTTTTGTCAGCATGATTTCTTCATTGTCCAAAGTGCAGCATTTTTTTTCCACATCAATGCAAAGCGTTTCGTAACGAATTTCCCTTACTTCGACTGTTTGCTGCATTTCGGTTCGGCGCAGCACGCTTTTTATGCGTGCAATAACTTCGCGCACTGAAAAAGGCTTGACAATGTAATCGTCAGCTCCTATATTCAATCCTGTTACGGCGTCATCTTCGCTATCTTTTGCCGTACAGAAAATTATTGGAATATTTGCCGTGCGTGCGTTATTTTTAACGATTTGAGCCATTTTCAGACCGTTCACCGGTCCCATCATTATGTCGAGAAGAATTAATGAATATTTTTCCAAATCCATTTGAAGCGCCTGTTCCGCACTATATGCAACATCCGCATTGTAGCCTTCGACTTCGAGGTTGAATTGAAGGATTTCGCATAACGATTCTTCATCATCAACAACAAGAATATTATTTTTTTTCATTTCAATAAAAATAAAATTATTGCAAATATAAGTCGAGTTTTCAATAACTGTACTTCCCTGTTATATATTTAACAGAAATGTAACAACAAGGCATTGATGGTTTTTAATTTAAAGATTTCAAAATTTAAGAATTGTCGCCGACAAGAAAAAGGTCTAAAGCACTTCGGCGTAGTCTTACGCCGACAAGAAAAAGGACTAAAACACTTCGGCGTAGTCTTACGCCGGTATGAAAAAGGACTAAAACACTTCGGCATATCCTTACGCCGACAAGAAAAAGGTCTAAAGCACTCCGGCATATCCTTACGCCGACAAGAAAAAGGTCTAAAGCACTTCGGCATATCCTTACGCCGATAAGAAAAAGACCTAAAGCACTCCGGCGAAGCCTTTCGCCGATATAAAAAAGGTCTAAAGCACTCCGGCATATCCTTACACCGATAAGAAAAAGGTCTAAAGCACTCCGGCATATCCTTACGCCGATAAGAAAAAGGTATAAAACACTTCAGCAAACCTCATTAAACCTGTCATTCAATATTTATTTTCTGCTGATTTACTCCTGCTCCAAACAGCGAAAAATCAAATCGAACAGGGTCGCTTGCATCAAACTCGCGAAGATTTCGAGTAATTTCTTCTACAGCTTTCCAGTCGTTTTGCCTGCGCACGAGCAAACCGAATGCGCGTCCCATGTTTCCGCTGTGAACATCCAGAGGTAAATACAGCGCCGACATGGGGATTTTTTTCCATAATCCGAAATCTACTCCGCGCCTGTCTCTGCGAACCATCCATCGAATATACATGTTTAACCGCTTGCAGGCTGCCCCTCCGTCAATTGACGAAATGTGCTTTTCACAGTGTTTATCATGCTGCACTTCAAAAAAAAGCGAACGAAAACGGGACAGTACTGTTCTCATGTCGCCACTGTCGATAAATGCCTGTTCAAAGAAATTTCCAAGACTTCCGAACTTTATGCAAAACTGTCGCAATGCACGAATAAAGCACATGAAATCATATCCGTTGAATGTCCTGTAAACAAAAGCCGACAGTTGCCGTATTTCTTTTTCGGATGCTGTTGTAACAAAGTCATACGGCTGATTATCCATGTATTTCATCATTTGCATTGCGCTTTTTATGATGGCTTTGCGATTTCCCCACGCGATTGCAGACGCCAGAAAGCCGCTTATCTCAATGTTATTGCCTGTGCCGAAACTGTGCGGAATCGAAACAGGATCATTTTCTATAAAATCGGCGTTATTGTACTTGTTGTGCAGAGTTTCGAGCAAATCTCTCAATGCATCTTTTTCCATTTTTCAACTTCAATTATCAATTATTTTTCCATCGCTCATCGTAATTTTTCTGTCTGCCATTTCGGCAAGGCTTTTATCGTGAGTAACAATTACTATGGTTTGACCGAAATTATCGCGCAGTTTAAAAAAAAGACTGTGAATCTCGTCTCTGTTTTTTGAATCAAGATTTCCGGAAGGTTCATCGGCAAGTATAATATCGGGATTATTTATCAGTGAGCGTGCAATGGCGACACGCTGCTGCTCGCCGCCCGACAGCTGCGACGGCTTATGAGCTGCACGTTCCGCAAGATTTAAAAACGACAGTATTTTTTTTGCCCGCTTTTCGGCTTTACCCGGCTTTTCGCCTGCAATGAACGCAGGAATACAAATATTTTCAACAGCAGTAAACTCTGCCAGCAAATTATGAAATTGAAAAACAAAACCTATGTGCCTGTTCCTGAAGTCTGCTAAAATTTTGCCGCGTAACGAAAAAACATCGGTGTCCTTAATAAAAACCCTGCCCTTATCCGGATTGCTTATTGTACCCATAATCTGCAACAGTGTGGTTTTTCCTGCTCCGCTTGCGCCAACTATCGACACCACTTCGCCCTTGCCGACATTGAGCCGTATGCCTTTCAAAACTTCGAGACTGCCGTAATTTTTATATAAATCCGAAACGTTTATCATCTGTACTGACTTTAATTGTGTATTTGTATCTGCAAAAATAATTAAATATTTTTAATCTGCCGGCTTTTACAGATTAAATCTATAAATACAGCAAAATCGAAGTTTTTACAGCAAATAACCGCACCTGTCCATGCAATACCGATTATTTTTATTACCTTTGAAAATTGTAAACATAAAAAATAAAACATGTCGAATTATAAAATAGACTTACACAAAATAAAAGCGTTTGCCTTTGATGTGGATGGCGTATTTACCGATGGTTCGCTGCTGGTAGACAACGATGGACATTTTTTGAGAATTTATAATGCAAAAGATGGCTATGCCGTGCGTCAGGCTGTACTGCATGGCTATCACGTGGCAATTATCACAGGCGGAGTAGCGGCATCAATCAAATATCGGTTTAAGGATCTGGGCGTAAACGATATTTTTTTATTGTCGGAAAATAAAATCGAAGACTTTAATACATTCTGCATTTCACATAATATAAGAGCCGACGAAGTCTTATTTGTCGGAGATGATATCCCCGATATTGAAGTAATGCTTGTATGCGGAATATCGTGCTGCCCGTCGGACGCTGTGCCCGAAGTAAAAAATGCGGCAGATTACATATCAACATTCGACGGAGGCAAAGGTTGCGTGAGGGATGTAATCGAACAGGTGATGAAAGTGCAGGGAAAATGGAACATCAATGCGAATAAAACAAAAAGCGAATAACATATTGCAAAAATCATGCTTGTTGACGATATAAAAACGTATAATATAATTCTTGCATCGCAATCGCCTCGAAGAGTGGAATTAATGCGCGAACTGGGTTTGAATTTCATTCAATCCGAACTGTCGAATATCGACGAATCGTATCCGGACAGTCTGGATAAAAGCGAAATTCCCTTATATGTCGCGCAGAAAAAATCAGACGCATACATTCGAAAACTCAACGATAACGATATTCTCATAACCGTTGATACAATAGTCTGGTGCAACGGCGAAATGTTCGGAAAACCCAGGAACAGACACGATGCGTTCAGAATGCTGAAAGCCATATCAAACAATACGCACGAAGTCCTTAGCGGCGTGTGCCTGCGGTCGACAGCGAAAAAGCGAAAATTTGCCGTAACATCAACAGTGCATTTTAAATATCTCACCGACGACGAAATCAACTTTTACATAGACAGATATAAACCTTTCGACAAAGCCGGCGCTTACGGCATTCAGGAATGGATTGGATTTATGGGATTGTCAAAAATCGAAGGTTCGTATTTTAATGTTATGGGATTGCCTACACAAAACCTGTATGCAGAACTGGAAATGTTTATAGGCTGATAATAGTTGACCGCAACAGGATTTTGAAACCAGTCAGGTTTGTTGCGCAAAAGACCGTCATTGCTGGCTTGACCCGCAATATCATCATTCAAGGGAGTCCCGCCACGCTTTTAAAACAGCCTCCTGCAATGCAACAAAAAAAATAAGGGCGAAAACGCTTCGCCCTTATTTTTTTAATTATCAATTTACCACAAACACTACGCGGAAGCCAACGCCGCTGCTACGATTGTCGTGGTTGGTAGCGTAACGACGGGCGGAGCGGCAGTGCCGAGCGTTGCTGCTCCAGTAGCCGCCGCGCATCACGCGGTACGGACCGGTCGTACAGACAGGGTCTGTTGTCGGCAAACCTGCATAGTTGTTATTAATGCCGTCCCACAGATCCAAACACCACTCATGTACGTTGCCGTGCATGTCATACAGTCCGTAAGCATTGGCATAAGCCGAATAAGCGTCCACTGCTGTGGTATGAGCCAAATAAACGCCGGATGCATCATGATACTCTCCGCCGTTGTCGAGATCATAAGGCTGAGTTCCATTAACGTTTGCCATATCGCCTGTCAGCACTTTGCCGTTTCCCGATCCGAAAGGCATGTTTTCAATGCCACCGCGGGCTGCACGTTCCCACTGCGCCTCTGTCGGCAAATCGCCGCCTGCCCACTCGGCGTAAGCTTTCGCCCCGTACCAGCTTACATAAATCACAGGATGATTTTCATAATTTGCCACAGGTTCCCACTGATTGCCGTTATAGTACAGACCCCAGTCATAACTGCCGCCGCTCGCTCTTATCAATACTTCTCCGCCTTGAATATCTGCCTTTGCGCCTGTGCCGTCAATGTCGGCAGCGTTCAGAAATGCGGCATACTGGGCATTGGTGATCGGGTACTTGCTCATCCAGTAATCTTTGGTGAGCGTTACTCTGTGCTGTGTCTCATCTGACAACCACCTGCCCGGCTCGGCGGCTGTTGCATTCGGGTCTGTTCCGGGAACGCCGATACCCACAGCGGAACCGTCCGAACTGCCCATGAGGAAAGCCCCTTTGGGTATCAGCACGGTTTCAATCGGATATTCAACAGTTACTTCGCAGGTTGCAGTCTTGCCGTTGGCAGTGGCGGCGGTAATTGTTGCCGTGCCTGAGGCTACTGCCGTAACTTCGCCCGTTGAGGCGTCAACTGTTGCAACGGCGGTTGCGTTGCTTGTCCATGTTACGGTTTTGTCGGCAGCATTGTCGGGCATTACCGTTGCCGTTAAAGTTTCGCTTTCGCCGACAATGAGCGTGAGCGTTGTTTTATCAAGTGTTACATCGCTAACCTGTACGGGAGCGGGGTCGTCTTTGCTGCACGAGGTGCAGACCACTGCGGCAAAGGCTGTCACAAGCAGCATGTTTGCCATTAATTTAATTCTTTTTGTCATAATTTTTATTTTATTAAAAAGGTTATATAATAATTTATGTTTTTAAAATTGTTTTTTTCGTCATTGCGAGTCAAGCCCGCAACTTCATCATTCAGAGGATTCTGACTTTCGTCAGAATGACGGCTGTATGTTGTTTCATTTACCATTTTTCTATTTATCATTTACGATTGAATTATTAAATTTTACATTCTTCACTTTTCCGGATTGCTTCGGCGTTCCGCCTCGCAATGACGTTACTTTATAAACTTTCAACTTTATACTTTTATGTTTTGCCCCTACATTATCCATTGTCAATTATTAATTGTTAATTATCCTACCACTGCGCTCACGTAGCCTTCGCTCCACGGACCGGGCTGATTGCGGGTGTTGACCCAGCGGAAACGGTAGTAAACCGTCTTGCCTACGTCTGTTTGAGGATAGTCGATAATCAGCGGCGAGCGGCTTGCGAAGTTCAGGTAAGTCCACTCGGCATCGCTTGCCGGAGGCTCGCCGCTAACCTTGCGCCACACTTCAAAGCCGTGTACTTTCGGCGGCTTCGTTTTGCCTGTCAGCCTGCCGACTTTCACATGCACGCGATGCTGCTGATGTATAGAAAAGTCAACTTCGCCGGCGGGCATGTCAACAGGCACTGGCGCAGGCGTGGGCTTAACGTCGTGTACCGGCAGCCCCATGTGCCGGCGGTCGTCGTCGGTAACGAGGTGATTGCTCGTAAGAAATTCCTTAACATACTGCCGCACGGCTTTCTTGAGCGTGTCGCGAGCTTCGTTCTTGGCCACAACATCGGCTCTGCCGCGATTGGGATTTTCAGCCCTTGCGTAGGCTGCCTCGTATGCATCTGTCAGCGCATTGATGCCGTCGAAACCGTGAGGGTCGAGTTCAAACTCTGCGGCATGCGCTTCCGCGTAGGCGAAAAGTATTTTCACCCATTCCAAAAATTTCCCGTCCTGTTGCGGGATGTAATCTAATGTACTCATTTTGATTTTGATTTAATTTTAAAGTTGAGATAATTTATTTTATTTTGAGAATATTCCCTGTTAATTTTAAGCAATGTCTGCAGGGTTCAAATGACATCCTGCAAAGGTTAAATGGCGCCCTGAAAGCCTTAAATGATGTCCTGCAAAGGTTAAATGGCATCCTGCAAGATTCAAATGATACCCTGCAAAGGTTAAATGGCACCCTGCAAGCATTGAATGATGTCCGCAAAAGATTAAGCAAATGATACCTGAACATGTAGCAAATGCCCGCGAAAAGTTGCAGATTTAACTTTTTTTCGATTTTTTTGTAAAACATCATTTTATATATGCATTTTAAATAAATACTTTTAAATTCCTGTCC
>JAIRZQ010000082.1 GCA_031267135.1 Prevotellaceae bacterium | reverse complement strand
AACAGTTCTGTTTTTGAGTATGTTGACACAGGCAACATTGTTTTAATCGTACCGGCAGGCGCAGTGGATGATTACAAAGCTGCACCTGTATGGAGTGGATTTGGAAACATAGAAGGCATTTAATAAAAAGCACCCGCACAGCCTCGACTGTATTTTACGGCAGTCGGTTTTTTTGTTTTGCGGTTCTACGTCAGCATGCCGGATAAATGCAGAGACGCGGATGTCACATTTCTGCTGTTAGCTAATTTTGAACAATGACAAATGAACAGAAAGCAAAACCTCTACTTTATATACAGCTGAAAATAAGGATATAGATATTAATTGGTAATTTAATATCTATACAAACTTGCTAATTCCTTTTCCGAAGATATTCTAATGACCGTATCGGTAAATCAAATCCATTTTATTAAATTAAAATCCTGACGGTGCGGCAATAACGGATTCTTTGGGAACACCCTGTAACCCGACATGTAAATTCCGGGCATATCCATTTCTATTTTTGTTTTGTACGTTACTACGTTGCCTTCCGAATTTTCAATTTTAAATTCCTGCGTTCTACAAACAACTATTTTATTGTTTTTGTTTTCGGCAAAAACTATTTCGATACCGACATCTTCGGGTTTTAGCACTCCTATGTTGAGTATTATTTCCAAATCGTATTTTTTGCCGAGTACTATTGTTTCTTTTGCCGTGTCGAGCCTGTCAGCCGATATTATCTTAATGGTTTCCCATTCGCGTGTTACGCTTCGTTTCCATTCGGCAATGTATTTTGCTTTTTCGTAATCGTTTTTTACGAGCACTGCATGACGTTTAGCAAGTTTGTTGTAGAAACATTCTTCGTAGTCGATAAGCATTCTGTTTGTAGTAAAGTTTGATGCAACGTGCGCTATGGAATTTTTGATATATTTTATCCATTCTGACGGGATATTTTTTTTGTTGCGTTTATAATACAGCGGCGCTATTTCGTTTTCGATGGTATTATAAATTATTTCCGAATCAATTTCATCTTGAAAGTCCTGATTTTCGTATGTCCGTTGCATTGGCAGGCACCAGCCGGCATCATCTCTGTAGCCTTCGACCCACCAGCCGTCGAGAACGCTGAAATGCATCACTCCGTTCAGAACGGCTTTTTCGCCGCTTGTTCCGGATGCTTCTAATGGTCGCGTAGGAGTATTAAGCCATATATCAACTCCTTGAACCATGCGCCGGGCAAGTTCCATATCGTAATTATCGAGAAAAATGATTTTTCCCATGAATTGCGGAAGTTTTGAATATTCGACAATCATTCGTATCAAATCCTGTCCTGCTTTGTCGGCGGGATGCGCTTTGCCTGCAAACAAAAACTGAACCGGATGTTCGCTGCTGTTTACGATCTGATTCAGCCTGTCGATATTCTTAAACAGCAAATGCGCCCGTTTGTAGGTTGCAAAACGCCGCGCAAAACCTATTGTAAGTTTGTCGGAATCCAATGTTTGCGATATTTTTATTACCTGATGAGGAGTGAAATGAACAATATTTTCTTTGCTTGACACCCGAGTACGTATATGGTCGATAAGATTTATCTTTAATGATTTTCTTATTTTCCAGACAATTTCGTCATCAACATTATATATTTTTTCAAAACATTTTTTATCGTAACGGTGCAAACGAAAATCCTCGCCGAATTCTCTGTCAAAAACTTCTTTCCATTGCGGAGCAGCCCATGTGGGCAAGTGAACACCGTTTGTTACCGAACTTATATGCAATTCTTCGGGCATGTATCCGGGCCATATATTTTGCATGATTTCGCGACTGACTTTGCCGTGCAACCAGCTTACTCCGTTTATTTCCTGAGAAAGATTGGCTGCAAGTACGCTCATCGAAAATTTTTCGTTTTGATTTTCGGGATTATTTCTGCCGAGTCCTATCAGGTATTTCCACGATATTTTCAGGCGTGCAGGATAATGAGAAATATATTTTCTCAACAAATTTTCATCGAAAGCATCATGTCCGGCAGGCACAGGCGTATGAGTTGTAAACAGCGATGATGAACGTATGATTTCCAGCGCCTCGTTGAAAGTCAGTTTTTCGACTTCCATAAACTGGCGAATACGTTCCAAGCCGATGAATGCAGCATGTCCTTCGTTGCAGTGATAAACATCGGCTTGAATGTCTAACCTGTTCAGCAACCTGATTCCTCCGACGCCGAGAATTATTTCCTGTTTCAATCGGTTTTCCCAGTCGCCGCCGTACAGTTGATGAGTGATGGCGCGGTCTTCGGACAGATTATCTTCAAAGTCGGTATCAAGCAGATATAAATCGGTGCGACCGACTTCGACTTTCCATGTGCGAGCATAAACTGTTCGTCCGGGAAAGGCAACGCTCACTGTAAGCCAGTGTCCGGCGCTGTCGCGTACAGGCGTAACAGGAATTTTGGTAAAATCCTGCGCCTCGTATTCGGCTACCTGTTCGCCCGATGCCGAAATCTTTTGTGTAAAATATCCGTAACGATACAAAAATCCGACAGCGGTAATCGAAACGCCCTTGTCGCTGGCTTCTTTCAAATAATCGCCTGCAAGTATTCCCAGTCCTCCCGAATAAATTTTTAATGAGGCGTGCAAGCCGTATTCCATGCAGAAATATGCTATTTGCGGTTTTTTTATTGATTTTTTTTCTGCCATATATTCTTTGAAGCGTTTATATACGGCATTAAGCTTTTTTACAAATTCTTCGTCGTTTTCCAGCTCCTGATAACGTTTCGTTGATATTGTATCTATCAGGGCTATGGGATTTCTGTTGGTTTTTGTAAAGGTGTCCTTGTCTATATACTTGAACAGCTCGATAGATTCCTGATCCCAGCACCACCACAGATTTTTTGATATTTCAGACAATGCCGAAAGAGCGTTTGGAATTTTAGACTGAACAATCACATCCGTCCATACCGGTTGTTCTACTATAGTGTGCGGTATCTGTGCGGCTGTTTCTTCTTCGTATGGCGACAGTGTAATAGTTTCTTTGCGCAGTGTTGCTTTTTCGAGCGCTATTCTGTACGCTTGTAAATAATACGTTATAAAATTATCCCAAAGCGCTATCGACGAAAGTTCGTCGGCATTTTGTTTAAGTTTTTCTATGTCTTTTTTGTTAAGTTTTGAGAAAGATATTACTTTCTTTTCGATGAAACCTGCAACTTCGGCGTTGTTGGCGTCGTTGCGTTCGATAATTTCTATTGCCGAATGATCTTTTTGATGTTCGGTTATTATTCTGTTTCCTACACCAGTGACAGATGTTGTTATTGTCGGAACTTTGAATGCCAAACTTTCAAGCACATTGTATCCCCACGGCTGGTAATATGATGGAAATACGGTTAAATCGAGCGCCATCAGCAAATTGTAATAAGGCAGGTTGAATATTCCATCATTTCCATTGAGATACGATGGGACAAATATGATTTTAACCTTATCGTTTTTTGTATTTTCGAGTTCGGCTGTTTTTATTGCCTGCAATATTGCATCGTAGTCGGGATCTATCAGATAATGCGTAGTATATTTGTTTGTAAGTTGAATATCGTTGTTGTTGTTGGCAATATTTTGCATAAGCTCTTTGCTTTGTCCATGATGTGCCGATGGGACAAAAAGAAAAGCGACTATCTGCTTTTCAAGATTTTTATTTTTATTAAGTTTGCCGAGCGATTCGATAAAAACGTCTATTCCTTTATTTCTAAATTCGTATCGTCCGCTTAATCCTACAAACATTGCACTGTCCGAAATTTTATCATTTATTACTGTTTCGGCAACCTGCTTAAGTTTTTTTCTTCTTGTTTCGTATTTTTTTTCAAACTCTTTGCCTGTCGGCACAAATGTTTTTTCAAATCCGTTTGGAGTTATTACGTCTGCATCTTTACCGAGAAAATATTTACTTTCGTTTGCAATGATATTACTTATAGTGGTAAAACAATCGGCTTGAAGCGCAGCATTTTTTTCGAGTGAATGTTTTGCAACAACATCAAGTTCTGCCGCTTTTGCATCTGCATTGTATTTGCTGGTATTGCTATATAGCGGAAGTCCATGAAAGGCTATTGAACGCCCCAGAACCGTTGCATGACTTGTAAACATGCAGGCTATTTGAGGTGTTTTTTGTTTGAGATACAAAAGTCCTGCGCCTGTCAACCATTCGTGAAAGTGAGCAATCACTCTGTTGCGGGGCGAGAGATAGAATTTTGAATAATGTTCTATCACTTTTCCTGCCGCATAACCAAACAAAGCAGGTTCGACATAATCCCATTGTCCGCTTAGCGAATCAAGTTTATACTGCTCCCAGAGTTCTTTAAATATCTGGTCTTTCTGTTCAAACAGATTTGTAAAGTCAATCAGTATGGCAACAGGTTTTCCTTCTATATTCCAGCGTCCTGTTCGAACGCGCAGTCCATCCTGAATTGCTTTCATCTTCCATACTTTCAGCAGTTGAGCATCTTCAATGAACGACATGTTTTCATCTTCACGGATAATATCGGGACCAATCAATATATGCCCTTTAACCTCTTTGTCGAGCTGCAAAATCTTTGTTGATATTGCGGTATAAATTCCGCCTATTTTGTTGCAAACTTCCCAACTGACCTCGAATAAGTAATCTGTTTTTTGTTCTTTTTTGCCTTTCATTTTGTAAGTTGTTTAATAACAAAATCAAAAAATTAAGCCACAAAGGTAATAAAAAACAACAACATGGATTGCAAAAGTTACAGCTAATAAATTTGCAACATGATTATGTATATCTTAACGTATTGATAATTAATAAAAACACGAAATATGGATTTTGTTAATTCATTGCATGAAAATCATTAGCTTTCGATTTGTTAGCATATTACGGTTTAAATAAAACTTATTTTTAAAATCTCAAATGTTTAACAGAGCGTCCCGACCTTCTAAGCAGTTTAAGCGCTTCAATACCTATTTGTACGTGATTTTCGGCAAACTGTTCCGATACCTTCTTATCGCTTTCTGCTGTTTTTATTCCCGAAGCAATCATAGGCATGTCGGAAGTAAGAAGCAGCGCTCCCGTACTTATATTGTTTGCAAATCCTGCCGTAAAAATTGTGGCAGTTTCCATATCTACAGCCATGCAACGCAATTTTATGAGGTATTGCTTAAATTCATCATCATGCTCCCACACGCGGCGGTTGGTTGTGTAAACCGTTCCTGTCCAGTAATCCAGACTGAAATCGCGAATGGTGGTCGAAACAACACGCTGCAGGCTGAATGCAGGCAAGGCAGGAACTTCAGGCGGCAGATAGTCGTTTGATGTTCCGTCGCCGCGAATTGCCGCTATCGGCAAAATCAAATCGCCGAGTTTGTTTTTTTGCTTCAGTGTTCCGCATTTGCCCAGAAAAAGTACGGCTTTGGGTTCTATTGCGGTAAGCAAATCCATTACTATAGCAGCATTGGGGCTTCCCATTCCGAAGTTTATCATCGTAATACCATCGGATGTGGCGCAGGGCATGTTTGCGATTTCGTCGATTACAGTCGAGCCTGTCCATTTGCAAAAAAGATTAACATAGGCTTTAAAATTTGTGAGCAATATATGACTTCCGAAATCTTCCAGTTTTGCGCCGGTATATCGCGGAAGCCAGTTTTTTACAATATCTTCTTTTGTTTTCATCTCATAACAATTTTACAAATTTATATATTTTTTTTGAATTGGACGCAAATTTATGAATGAATATTTGAAGAATTGAACAAAAAACAATAAATTATTGACTAAAAATTTTACGCCGGCATTAATTGAATACCCTCTTTTCGAAAGCCATGTGCCGCCGCCTCTGATAGGCTATTTAAGGAACGCTGTAAAAAAGAGGCTGCCCTGTTTTGGGGACAGCCTCTTCGCTAACATAAACAAATAAAAAAACAATTACAATTAAAATCTAAAACCCAAAGTCAGTGCAAATTGACTTGTGCTGTATTTTTCACTTATTGTATTTGAGTCGCTGTATATACGATACAAACCTGATTTGGATGTTAAATATTTATATGCCGCATCAATAAAAAATCCATCTATCCGGTATCCTAAACCGAATGAGTATATTTGTGTTGATGGGTTGCCTCCGCTTGATTTTTTGTACGGACTTCCGTAAAACGCATATCCTGCGCGTATCGAAAAGTTCGTAACAGGCTTAATTTCTGCTCCAAGCCTTATATTTGACGCTCCCGTAAATTCATTTTTGATATCCTCGTTTTCCGTATCAAACGAATCGCCGTAATTTGATTCATAACGGTCTTTCATTCTTATTGTAGCATAATCTACGTATTCGTAATCCAGACTTACAGCGCCTATATTCGAAAACAGATATGCTGCGCTCAGGTTATATCGTGCAGGAGTAGTAACCGTATAGTCGTATTCATTCCAGACAGTTTCGTCGGCAAATTGTGTTCCGTTAGCATCTTGTGGTGGTTTTTTAAATTGACTTTGCATCGATGCTCTATAATAATCGGTAAGATTGAACCATGTAGGAGTATGAACCGCTAATCCAAACCGCAGATTGTCGTTTACTCTGTAAAGCAAGCCTAACTTAAGATTGACCCCCGAACCTTCCGTTTCAAAAAATTCCCTGTAATCAAACCAGTTAAGCTCTGTTCCTGTTCCTGTTTCAAGAACATCCTCCGAATGAGTTACAGTCCGCTTATAACTTATATCCTGAATGCCGATGGTTGCTCCGAAATATAAGGAATTGGAATAATTGCCGCCAAAACTGAAAACAAATTCGGAATTGCTGCCCCTGCTTTCTACCAGCCTGCGCTGTTCTATAATATCTCCATACCCTAAAGCGTTATAAAAACCCGCACTGTCTTGGTCTATCAATAAACTGTTCCATGCCAGCACGGCATCCCAGTCGCCTGCACCAAAATTCTCATAACGATAATCGCTTTCCATATAACCGGGGTCAAAATAACCGGAATTATTTTTCATTTTGTCAAGAACAGCATCAAGCCAAGAACTTTCGGATTTGTTGTATGCAAAAGCATTATAATTGTAATCGCGCATTGTATTGTATCCCAATCCTAAACTTAATGACACAAGCCCCTGATTATCATTACTGAATATGAAAGGCTGCACATATCCAAAATTAAAATCGCCATGGTTTTTACTTCTGCTTTCAGCAGCCTGACCTGTAAACGACGATTTTGTATTTACAGTTAAATATGATGGAGTAACCGAAAATTCGGCAGAGCGATATACTCCTATGCCTGCCGGATTAACGCTTAATGCTGCAAAATCTCCGCCAAGAGCGCCGAATGCTCCTCCCATTGCCGAAAAGCGCGCTGTTCCGTCATAAAAATATTGCGACCATCTGACAGCATCGTATCTGTCCTGTGCAAACGACACTGTGGTCGATAATGCAACTGCCGCTATTGCGATATATAAAATTCGTTTCATAAATTTTCAATTATCTTTAAATTAATATTACGTATGTATTTTATTATTGATATTAGCGTCTTCTGCTTCCACCACCGCTCGATGATGAACCTCCGCCACCACCTGATCTGCTACTGCTGCTACCGCTCGAAATGCTGCTGCCCGAAGAACGTGAAGAGCTGCTGCTTGATGGAGTGTAACTGCTGTTACTGCTGCTTGATGAACTGTTGCTCCTGCGCGAAGCGGATGACGTATTGCTTGAACCGCTATTGTTATTGCTGCTGCGACTATTGTTATAACTTCCGCTTTCGCTGTTTCTGTAGCGTGATGTGGATACAGAACGGGATTTAAATTCTGCGTTGCTGCCTGTATTGGTACTTACGCGCGGAGCGCTGTTGCTAATGCTTGAAGAAGTTCTGCGCGATGCGCCGCCTGCTGTTGACGGTTCGTTATATCCCTGCTGTCTTGCCGTGGCAGGACGGGTATATACCTGAGAGTTTCTTCTTGTCTGCTGATCGGTTTGCATTCTGCCGGTATTATTTTGCTGATCTCTTGATGTTCGTCCTGTTACATTTGTCTGATTTGCAGAAACGTTTCCTGTACTTCCTCTTCTGTTTCCTGCATTAACTGATGCAGATGTCGAAATGCCTGAAGAAGTTCTGTTGCTTGGTACACGTTCAATATTACGGGCTTCTCTGCGAGTTCTGCCGGTAATTTCCTGATGGTTAGCCGTTGCCGAACTCACTCTCTGGTGTCCCATGGTTCCGCTTGTACGCCTGCCGTACGAAGAGCCTGTTGACGGTCTGCCATATCCATAATGCGAATCATAATATCCGTGATGGTGGTGATGTCCGTAATTCCAGTATCCGTTCCAGCCGTAGCCCCAGTACGAGCCGTAATATGGATAATTCCACGACCATGGACTGTACCAGCTATTGTACCACGGATACCACGAATTGTACCAACCCCACGACAAGCCGAAACTCGGTCTGTACCAGTAATCCCAATAACCGCCATAATATCCTGAACCCCAGCCTAAATTAATTGTTGTACGCACAGGAGCAAACATGGTTGTTATATGTTTGGGTTCAACCCAGATTTCGTCGCCCATTACAATTATATTGTAAAAAGCAGGGTCGTAAGATGTTACCTGCATCCAATCGCTGCTTGATGTAACGCGGATAACGTTTTCAGTTCCATACGAAAGACTGCTGTAACCTCTTAACCTGCGTTCGTAGGAATCTTCGTAAGAGTCGGATACAACGCTATACGGTTTGGCAGCTTCCACAACAACTATCGTACTGTCATCTGTTGACAGCTTTTGGGCGCTTTGTATGATAGCTGCCTGAGTTTCGCTTTTCAGCAGTTTAATTTCAGCATCTTCGACGGTTGTGCTTTTATTGTTTTGTACTGTGCTTGCTGTTTCAACTTTTGCAGGACTGTAATAGATATCATCATTCAATGATGAATATCTTCCGGATGTAGCGCAAGCAACTAATGTAACGGCTATTGCCGTTGTTAAAGTCCATTGTGTAATTTTCTTTTTCATAACATTATTGATGCTAAATTATTATTTTTTTGTTTCTTTGCAAATAATTTGTGTTTTACATTAAAATAGTGCAAATATTATGCCAAAATTGCGCAAGCCATGCGAATATTTGAAAAAAATGCTATTTATAACCATGCAAATATGATAAATTAATAAAAATTAACATTTTATAAAATATAATAATATTAATGGCAAAAGAAATTACAAACAAAGAAGAAAATTATTCGCAATGGTACAATAATCTGGTTGTGAAAGCCGATTTAGCCGAAAATTCTGCCGTACGCGGCTGTATGGTAATAAAACCTTACGGTTATGCGATATGGGAAAAAATGCAAGCTGCGCTGGATAAAATGTTTAAAGATACGGGGCATGTGAATGCATATTTTCCGCTGTTTATTCCAAAGTCGTTTTTCAGCAAGGAAGCAAGCCATGTTGAAGGTTTTGCAAAGGAATGCGCCGTGGTAACGCATTACCGTCTCAAAAACAGCGACGATGGAACAGGCATCACAGTTGACCCTGACGCAAAACTTGAAGAGGAACTTATTGTTCGCCCTACATCCGAAACCATTATTTGGAATACATACAAAAACTGGATTCAGTCGTACAGAGATTTGCCTGTTTTATGCAACCAGTGGGCAAATGTTGTGCGCTGGGAAATGCGCACGCGTCTGTTTCTGCGAACAGCCGAATTTCTCTGGCAGGAAGGTCATACGGCGCATGCCACGCAGCAGGAAGCTGTTGACGAAGCCGAAAAAATGATAAATGTTTATGCCGATTTTGCTCAAAATTACATGGGAATACCTGTTGTTACAGGCAGAAAAACCGAAAGCGAACGCTTTGCAGGCGCGATTGATACATATTGTATCGAAGCCATGATGCAGGATGGCAAAGCCCTGCAGGCAGGCACATCGCATTTTCTGGGACAGAATTTTGCAAAAGCCTTTGATGTAAAATATGCTCATAAGGATGGAAAGCTCGAATATGTCTGGGCAACATCGTGGGGCGTTTCTACACGACTAATGGGCGCATTAATAATGGCTCATTCCGATAATAACGGACTGGTGCTTCCTCCCAAGCTTGCTCCTGTTCACGTCGTTATTGTTCCAATATATAAAGGAGAGGAAGAATTGAAACTGCTGCGCGAACGCTGCGAACAGATAAAAAAAATGCTTGAAGCGGAAAATATTATTGTGAAAATCGACGACAGAGATAATGTCCGTTCCGGATTTAAATTTGCCGAACACGAATTGAAAGGCATTCCCGTGCGCATGGCAATAGGACCTCGCGATTATGCAAACAGCACTGTTGAACTGGCGCGGCGCGACACTTTGGAAAAATCAACGCTTCCGGTTGAAGGTATTGGCAAACATGTGAATAATTTACTGGATGAAATTCAAAATAACATACTGGCAAAAGCGCTGGATTTTCGCAGGCAGAATACATTCAAAGTTGACAGTTACGAAGAATTTAAGGAAAAAATAGAAACCGGCGGATTTTTTCTTGCTCACTGGGATGGAACTTCCGAAACAGAAGCAAAAATAAAAGAAGAAACCAAAGCTACAATTCGCTGCATTCCATTAGATAACGACAACGAAGAAGGAAAATGCATGGTTACGGGAAAATTTTCGAAAAAGCGCGTCATATTTGCACGGTCGTACTGATTATTATCTGTTTATTAAGAACTGATTTTATAAAACAGAATGCTCGCATAAAACAAAAGGAAACAATTCATAAGAATTGCTTCCTTTTTTATATTACCACCGTTATTTCTTATTTGCTAAAATTTTTTGCAAAAAATCCCAGCATGCATTTATACAGTTCCATTCTGTTTTCTTCGCGACCGTAGCCGTGTCCTTCATTGTATTTTACCATGTACGGAACGTCAAAACCTTTTTCACGCAATTTTACAACAATCTGATCCGACTCGTTGATATTAACGCGCGGGTCGTTTGCTCCCTGAACCACAAATAAGGGTTTTGTGATTTTATCAATCTGATATACCGGCGACACTTCTTTCGCTATTTCGGCTTCTTCCGGATTATCCAAATCGTACCAGATTTCTTTCACCATTTCCTTGAGTGGCTTCCAATATTCGGGGAAAGACTCAAAAAACGTGAAAATATTTGATACGCCTACATAATCAACTCCACAGGCGTATAAATCGGGTGTTTTTATCAATCCCATAAGTGTAGCGTATCCGCCATGACTTCCTCCGTAAATTGCAATTTTATCTTTGTTTATCCAACCTTGTGCGATTACGTATTTTACCCCGTCTTCAACATCGTCCATACACTTTCTGCCAACCTGTTTAAAACCGGCTTTCAGAAATTCGGTTCCATAACCGCCCGATATGCGGAAGTTAACTTGCAGTGTAGCATATCCGCGACTTGCAAACAACTGCGCTTCGGGATTGAATCCCCACGAATCGCGTACTCCTTGCGGTCCTCCGTGCGGATTGACAATCAAAGGAACTTTTTTGCCTTGCAAAGCTTCTTTAGGTAAAGTGATATATCCGTGAATAGTCAGTCCATCGCGACTCTTGAAAGTTATCGGGCGCATCTCAGCCATGTCTTCTTCTTTCAACTGTGGCATCAGGTCGTAGAGCAGGGTGAATTTTTTGGTTTGATTATCGTATTGATAGTAGGTGCCGTAGAGCTTGTCGGAACCGACGTAGATAAGAAAAATGTTTTCATCATCGTCGAAATCGGTGATGTGGGTTTCCTTGTTGCCGAACCGGGTTTTCAGCCGCTGGCTGAGGTCTTTGTAGAAAGCGCTTTGAGGAACGATGATGTATTTATCTCCTTCGTAGGTAAAGTAGTCGATTTCGTAATTGCGTTTGCGCGAGCGCGAAATGCCCGAAACATCGAAATCGGGATTGGAAAAGATTTCTTTGACTATCTGATTGTTTTTGAAATCGTAGAGTGCAATCCGCGTCTTGTCGCTGCCGACATTGGTTTCCACGTAGGCATAATCAGAATTCGTGCCGGCGTAATCAAAGCCTGCAATGCTGAATCCTTCATACCATGCACCGTGATAGATGAGCTTGAACTCGCCGGTTTCCCTGTCTTTGTAGAGCAGTTCCATTTCCGTTCCGTTCACCATACGGGAGTAGGCGCGGAGGTTGCCATCCTTGTCGAAATTGTAGTCAACGGCAGGATTCTCTATATCCTTGTTTTCGTAAAGTTGAACCAGTTCGCCGGTATTAATATTCAACTTGTAGGGATCGAAAACCTGCTTGTTGTTTTTGTTCATTTGGATAATGACGTAATCATTCTGTTCCTTCAGCATGTTGAGGACGTTAGCTTGGACGTCGTCGAAAGGCGTCAAGTCGATATTGTTCGTCCCGTCCAGATTTACGGCGTAGATGTGATAGTTTTCATTTCCGCCCTTGTCCATCATATAAAGGAGGCGATTTTCATTGACCCATCCGTAGCCGCGTATCAACTCGTCTTTTTCTTCTACGATGCGAGTCGTTTCTTGCGTTTTAACGTCTTTCACGTATACGTGGCGCTTGGTCGTTCCATCTTCCTTTTCCATGTACGACATGTATTTTCCATTCGGAGAAAGCTGAAACGAAGATGCTTTCGGACGTGTAAAATAATCTTCGACTTTGTATTTAAAATCACCTTTGTCAAATTCTATCAATTTCGCAAGTTCTTCGTCGCTCGAAGGCAGTGAAGCATTTCCCGGCAATTTGCTGTCAAATTTAGACAATGACAAAGGCAATGTCATTCCCTGCTGTTCAAAGTTTCCTTCAACCGTTTCGCCTTTCAATTTACCTTTATACGATAATTGAAGCTGTGCAGACGATAAGGTTAATTCATCGTTCACAAATTCTACTGTTTCGATTGCAAGCCCCGAAGCGCCCTGCATTGGAACATCTATTGTAGCCGAATATGTTCCTTCGTTTTCAACGATATGGAAAATCAATTCCATATCCATACCCTGTACGTTTAACGTACCTTTCCAGTCACCTGTAATTTCCTGTGTTTTTTTCGTTGTCATGGTTGTTAATAATAAAATTACCACTAAAGCCAGCGCTACCAATAAACCTATTGATAGCAATAATTTTTTTGTTGTCATAATTATACAAATTTTTAATATTAATAAATTAATCTTCTCTAAATTCCAAAATATCTCCCGGCTGACAGTCAAGTTCTTTGCATAAGGCGTTTAGCGTACTGAATCGTATTGCCTTTGCTTTTCCTGTTTTCAGTATTGAAAGGTTTGCCTGTGTGATATCCACACGTTGCGAAAGTTCATTTAACGATACTTTTTGCTTTGCCATCATTACATCCAAGTTTACAATAATTGCCATATTATATGATTTAAACAGTTAAATCCTGTTCTTCTTTTATATTTGCAGTGTATCGCAGAATTTCGGAAAGTATGAGCATAATAAGCCCTGTAAAGAGAGACGAATAATCGAACGTACCGACATAAGCCCTGTAACCGGTTATCTGTAAATAAGCATTAGTGGATATGGTTGTCGATAAATTTATAAAAACGGTAATCAGGAATATCATTAATAAAATCAAGGCTATTTTTCTGATTCGCCTGATGTTTTTAATACTGTAAAATACGTTCTGCGCGACAGATTTCACTATCCTGTATCCGATAAACGGAATATATATAAAAAGCGCCACCATGATAAGGCTTAATATTATTGTTGCGCCATCCATTATTTTTACGTAAGCCGGAATATTTTCGGGAAAATCGGACAAAAAAGCAAGAATTTGCCGCATTTCGAAATGAACTTCTTCGCCTGTCTTTTCGTTTACTATAACAGATGGAAAAGTTACCGAACCATCTACGGGTTCCACATAGCTTCCACAAACATGCACATTTCCGTTGCCTGTTGCACTTTGAGCATAGCCAAATTCAAATCCTGCTATTGCCAGCTTTCCTTCATCATACACGATGTGCGCAAAAAATACTGCATATATAATTATAAAGCACAAACAGTAAATTTTTAATTTTCCATTCATATTTTAATTCTGTTTTTCGATATAAAAACTGCTAATATCAATATTTATTTATCGTTTTTCAACGATGTAAAGGTAAATATATTTTTAAGACAGCGATGTTAAAAAACATTAAATCTGCAAATCGAACTGATAAACAGTCAGACATATTCAACCCGCTCAAATTAAATACAAAAAACAGAATTGAATGCATCCATATTCTAAATAAAGAGTTATAAAAATTCAGGACAGAAATTACTCCTGTCCTGAATATCAAATTCATGCCAATATGCTTATCGTATTCTTACAATTTCGGTTTCATATCAAGACTGTACATTACAAACGAATACAAATCAGCCTGTTCCTGTATTGTCTTACTGATTGGCTTACCGGCTCCGTGTCCCGCTTTGGTTTCGATACGAATAAGTTTCGGAGCGTTTCCGGTATTTGCATCTTGCAGTGTTGCAGCGTATTTAAATGAATGCGCGGGAACAACTCTGTCGTCGTGATCGGCTGTTGTAATCAATATTGCAGGATACGGCGTTCCGTCGTTTTTGATATTATGCAAGGGCGAATATGCTCGAAGATATTCAAACATTTCCTTACTGTCTTCGCTTGTGCCGTAATCGCTCGCCCAGTTCCATCCTATAGTAAATGTGTGATAACGCAACATGTCCATAACGCCAACCATAGGCAAAGCAACACGGAACAAGTCGGGACGCTGATTTACGCAAGCGCCTACAAGAAGTCCTCCGTTTGAACCTCCTGCAATTGCAATTTTACCGGCATTTGTATATTTTTTTTCAATAAGATATTCGGCTGCGGCAATAAAATCGTCGAATACATTCTGTTTTTGCATTTTCGTTCCTGCAATATGCCATGTTTCACCATATTCGCCTCCTCCGCGCAAATTAGCCTGCGCATAAATTCCTCCGTTTTCGAGAAAGGGAATGCGCATTGTAGAAAATCCGGGATAGAGGCTTATGTTAAATCCCCCATATCCATACAAATAAACAGGATTTGTTCCATCAATCTTCAATTCTTTTTTATAAGTTAGAAACATTGGTATTTTTGTACCATCCTTGCTCGGATAAAAAACCTGTTCGGTAATAAAGTCGTTTGAATTAAATTCAACTTTCGGTGCAATGTAAAGTTCCGAAACGTTGTTGTCGATGTCGTATTTATATATGGTGTTTGGAAATGTAAAAGATGAAAACGAATAAAAAATTTCTTTGTCATCTTTGTTGCCGCTGAAACCGACAGAACCGAGCGCAGGCAATTTTACTTCATGCTTTTGCTTTCCATCCGCCGAATATACATAAGCATGATTTGATGCATCCTTATCGTATATAACAATCATTTGTCCGGCAACAAAGTCAACGCCTGTCAACACATTTTCGGATTCCGGAATAACGTCTTTCCACGCTGCGATTTTGGGCGAATTTATATCGGCTTTTGCAAGTCTATATTTCGGAGCGTTATAATTTGTATAAAAATAAATGGTATTGCCTGTAACTTCAACAGGAGTGTATTGGTATTCGTAATCGCTTGCGATTTCAATAACAGGCGAACCCGATTTGCGTAAATCCTGCATAAACAGACGATTTCCAAGCCCTGCTCCCGATTCTGTAATAAATAAAACCGTTTCATCATCATTAACCGAAGCGCTGTAAAAGCGTTTCGGATATTCCGCGTTTTGATAAGCAAGCTTGTCTTTGCTTTGTTCATCGCCGATTTTGTGATAGTATATTTTATGATTTTCGTTTACATTCGAATATTCTTTACCTTTTTCGGGAGCATCGTAGGCGCTGTAATAAAATCCATCGCCAAACCAGCTTGCGTCTGTAAATTTTGCCCATTCTATATGGTCGTTTGTAAGTTGTCGTGTAGATAAATCCATCACGTAAATTTCATTCCAGTCAGAGCCGCTGCGAGAAATTGTATAAGCAAGATATTTTCCGTTGTTAGAAAATGAAATCCCCGAAAGCGCAACAGTGCCATCGTCCGACAGTGTATTCGGATCGAGCAAGACGCTTGCGTTACCATCAATAGTTTCCTTTACATACAGTACGCTTTGGTTTTGCAAGCCGTCGTTTTTAAAAAAATAATATTTGCCGTGTTTTTTGAATGGCGTGCCAATCTTTTCGTAATTTACAATATCCGTAAGACGCTGTTTCAGTTTGTCGCGAAACGGAATGTTTTCCAAATAGTTTTGTGTAATTTCATTTTCGGCGGCAACCCAGTCGGCAACAGCTTGAGTTGTATCATTTTCGAGCCACCGGTAAGGATCGGCAACTTCGACTCCAAAATAAGTATCGGTAACATTTTGTTTTTCTGCTTTGGGATAAGTAATGTTGTTTTCTGTTTTTTTAGCGCAAGAAATACCAAACATAAAAATTCCTCCCAATAAAATTAATTGTACAAGTTTCATTTTGTATTTGTTTTAAATTTATGATTTAATATTCAATTTAATTACAAAGATAGTAAAGTTTTAGTTAAATTGGCAAATTTAAAAGTAAATTCAATTATTATGCACGATTTTTTTACAATAAATAATTGAGGGCAATTGAAAAACCATACAAACAAAACACAATGATGAATATTTATTGTGGAAACCGTATTGCAGAATGTTTTTTATTATAAGTAGCATAATAATAAATAAAAACTTATACTTTCGCAGCGAGGATGAAAAACAACTTTTACGCCAGTTTACATAAAATTTGCCACAAAAGTAACAAAAAAAACAATATTTGCAAAAAAATATAAATAAATATATTTTTGTTATGTAATTTAGTTTAAATGAATTAATTTTGCCGCCGCTAAAATCAATTATATAATAATATAAAGAAAAAACAATATGGCTAAAGAAATAAAATTCAGTCTTTTATACCGCGATATGTGGCAATCGTCGGGGAAATATCAGCCACGTGTTGACCAGTTGGAGCAAATTGCTCCCGTAATTATTGACATGGGATGTTTTGCTCGCGTAGAAACTAACGGCGGTGCATTTGAACAGGTGAATTTGCTGTATGGAGAAAATCCCAATGTGGCAGTTCGTAAGTTTACAAAACCGTTTAATCAGGCAGGCATAAAAACTCACATGCTCGACCGCGGATTAAATGCCTTGCGCATGTATCCCGTTCCCGCCGATGTTCGAAAATTGATGTACAAGGTAAAACATGCCCAAGGCGTTGATATTACCCGTATTTTCTGCGGACTTAACGACAGCAGAAACATTATTCGCTCAATAAAATATGCAAAAGAAGGAGGTATGACGCCTCAAGGTTCGCTTTGCATTACGCACTCGCCCGTTCATACTGTTGAGTATTATGTAAATCTCGCAAAAGTATTGATAGAAAACGGAGCCGAAGAAATATGCCTGAAAGACATGGCGGGAATAGGACGCCCATACAGCATAGGACAAATAATCAAAGGTATAAAAACGGCATATCCGGATATAATTGTTGATTATCACGGGCACAGCGGACCGGGATTTTCGGTTGCCTCGATGCTCGAAGCTGCAAAAAACGGCGTTGACATAATAAACGTTGCAATGGAACCGATTTCATGGGGAATGGTTCATCCCGATGTTATTACAATTCAGGCAATGCTTAAGGATGCAGGATTTATTGTCCCCGAAATAAATATGAAAGCGTACATGGAAGCCCGTCGTTTGACACAATCGTTTATCGACGATTTTCTCGGGTACTTCATGGATCCAAGCAACAAAGTAAGCACATCATTATTAGTTGGTTGTGGTCTTCCGGGCGGAATGATGGGTTCGATGATGGCTGACCTCAAAGGCATGCACAATGCAATAAATATGGCGCTTCGCCAGCACAGCAAGCCGGAAGTTACGCTAAACGAACTTGTTGTTCAACTGTTTCAGGAAGTTGAATACGTATGGCCCAAGCTTGGCTATCCTCCATTGGTAACGCCATTCAGTCAATACGTGAAGAATATTGCATTGATGAACATTTTTTCGCTGGCAAAAAACGAACCGCGATTCTCAATCATCGACAAAGACACATGGAACATGATTCTCGGAAAAGCAGGCAAACTGCCCGGAACGCTGGCTCCCGAAATTGTTGAACTCGCTCAAAAAAACAATCTCGAATTTTACGATGGCGACCCGCAAGATGCTTTTCCCGATCAACTCGAAGAATATCGCAAGGAAATGAAAGAAAATAATTGGGATTTAGGACAAGACGAAGAAGAATTGTTTGAACTGGCAATGCACGACCGCCAGTATCGCGATTACAAATCGGGAGTTGCCAAAGAACGTTTCTGCAAGGAACTCGAAGCAGCGAAAGAAAAGGCAAATGCACCGATTGTTGTTACACGACCTGTAGTAGAAATGCCGAAATTTGATGTGGAAAAAGTTCTCGAACAGTATCCCAATGCCAAACCGCTTCACGCGCCTTGCAAAGGCGAAGTTATTTGGCAATACGATGTCGAAGATAAATCAACTGCACCGACGACAGGAACAAAATTCAACGAAGGCGACAGGATTTGTTTCGTACAGGCGTACTACGGACTGGAAGCCGTTGAAGCTCCTTTTGATGGCAAAATTGTTGCCATATTTGCAAAACAGGGCGACAAAATACAAAAAGACGAAATTCTCGGTTTCATAAGTTAATATCAGAAACCCGTATTTTTATAAAATAAAACAGGCATGACAGATAAGTTTGTCATGCCTGTTTTTTATTGCTGAAGCAGCTTATATTATTTACGAATAATAAGGCGAAAATCTTGATAATTTAGATCATCTGTATGCTGTAAAGATTCAGCCGCATTTGCATCCTTCAACACCAAACGACGGACTTGTCGGAAACCCTATATGATGATATTTCTGTAATAGTCAAGATATTTAATCTGACAGGTTGTAAAAAAGAGTAATTTTGTAACGAATAAAAACAGATTAAAAGAATGACAACAGAACAAAAAAACATAAAGAACAAATCTGGCTTGCTGGAATTGCCACCGATGGTTGAGAATAGCTTCGTAACCGCATTCAAGGGAGAAAACCATTTTACATGAAAGAAACGATATATAAAAAATAAGGGATTGCCGAAAAATATAGATATTAGCCTGTAATTATTGTTAACAAAAATGCAAATACGGTGTTTACAGTCGTCATCGTTAAAAATTATTATTTTTACAAAGAACAGATTCATAGATTAATAAAAATAAAAATTCATTTATTTTGTAAAATTTTATCACTTTTATTTGGTTTTTAATTTTTTTTAACTTATCTTTGTGCCATAAATACGTTGCGCTAAATGCGTGTCGATGTAAAAATATTGCGCTATATGCGTGGGTTAGTAAGGATATTGCGCTATATGCGTGGATCCGAAGCAAGAATCTCGGAATAATGTTGATGATGAGTTGCGTACTGTTGGCTGTTGAAGAAACATTTAATATTACGTAACAGTATGTAGTTTATCCGGGATGGCTTGCGACACTTGGAATTAATATATGCAGGCTGATTGATATTAAAAGTTGTCCGGTGAAAAAAGACGATATTAAAATTGATTCTGCAGGATTTGACCTTGATATGAACAGTCAGGTAACAGGTGATACAGGCAACTCTAAATGGTACGGACAGAACAGGCTCTTTCTGGAGCGAAGAAAACGATTGACGAGTACATAATTGTGAATAATAGAGGTAAAAAGTTTTAATGTTGAAACAGACATAATTGTTATAATTAGGGAGTTGATAACATATATATAATAATTGACGGCACTGCGTTCGCTTAGTCGTGGTTTTAGTTTTTAAAATTAAGTAAATCATTCAAATTTATATCAAACGAAAGCGATTTTGCATGCCGGATGGCAACTGTACGGTTGTTGCGGACGGTGATTTTATATGTTGATATGAGTGATTAATGCAAATTAAGGATAAAAACAGTTTTAAAATATTAATATCATGATTATTAAAATAACAGATTCGGGTAATAAATCCATATTATGTCAAAAGTACGATAATAATGGATTATTGTTAAGCACAGAAATGCTGCCTGCAATATTTCTTGTGAAGGTAAAGAACGGCAAAGTGTTGATATTAAGTCGCCTGGCGAAATATTCGTCAATAACGGACAGTGAGATTGATATCAGCGATTTGTATATTAATGGTGTGCGCTGCTTGAGCGACAGCGATGCGTCTGCGGCAAATTCGTTTATCGGCTCTTTTAATGTCGATGGCATAAATCCTGAAAATTTGGATGATTACGTAAAGGAAGTTCCCAACCCTGCTATAGTTAGCAGCGAAATTGTAGAAACCAATGTAACAGAAGGCAGTTATGAAGTAATGGGCATAGCTTCAAACGGCAGAACGTATTTTATAAGTGAATATTCCACCGGTATAAAAGTATTGAATGATGTATCGGGTGAAATAGAAGATACGAATATAACAGAAAGCAATTATAATAGCATGGGCATAGCTTCCAATGGCAGGACGTATTTCACAGGCGACGGTATAAAGGTATTGAATGATGTATCAGGTGAGATAGAAGATACGAATATAACGACAGGTTATTATAATGCAATGGGCATGGCATCTGACGGCAGGACTTATTTCTTATCCGGAGGTGATAGTTTTGTCGGTATAAAAGTATTGAACGGTATTACAGATGATATAGAAGATACGAATATAATGACAGGCGATTATATGGCTATGAGCATAGCATCGAATAACAAAACGTATTTCTTGAGCTATGGGTACGGCATAAAAGTATTGAACGGTATAACAGAAGAGATAGAAGATACGAATATAACTACAGGTTATTATTCTAGCATGGGAATAGCATCAAACGAAAAAACATATTTTCTAAGATCCGAAGGCATAAAAGTATTGAACGGTATAACAGAAGAGATAGAAGATACGAATATAACGATGGGCATTTGTGACTCAATGGGCATAGCATCAGACGGCAGGACATATTTTTGCATTAGCGGTCAAGGTATAAAAGTGTTGGGTGTTACAGGCGATATTGAAGATACGAACATAACAGAAGGCAATTATGGAGTAATAGGCATAGCATCAGACGGCAGGACTTATTTTTTAAGCTACGACAGCGGCGTAAAGGTATTGGACGATGCTACGGAAGAGATAGTAGATACTAATGTGACAGAAGCCGTTTTCTATGCAATGGGCGTAGCTTCAAATAACAAAACGTATTTCTTGGGCGATGGGTACGGCATAATGGTATTGCATACTGTTTATGCGGACGAGAAATATGTGCGCAAGTACGGCGAGTGGCTGCCGCTGGATGAGGGTGCATTTAGAAACTGTTTAAATTTTATTGCGCATCAATTCTATTGATCATCAAAGCGATAAAAGCCAGATATATCATGGCTTCACTTGTAGAAACCTTGTATTCGTAATCTTTGGCCAGCCTGCGAAAATTTTCCAGCCATGAAAATGTTCTCTCCGCGACCCATCGTTTGGGCAGTGGCTTAAACCCGATTGATTTGTCTGACCGCAAGGTGATTTCCATGTCCCACCCGAGCTCATTTTTGACATTTTCCACCAATGCGCCCCGGTAACCCCCGTCGGCATAGATCTTCTTCATTCGCTCAAAACGGTCGCTCAGGGATTTGATCACCCTGAAACCGGCCTTGCCGTCACGTTCATTTGCCGCGTGTATTTCAACCGCCAGCAGTAAACCGTTGGTATCCGTGATGATGTGCCTTTTGCGTCCTTTCACTTTTTTCCCGCCATCCACGCCGCGACTTTCACCTCCCACGCGGGTTGTCTTCACGCTTTGACTGTCGATCAGTCCAACGCTGGGCGACCGGTGTCTTTTTTGCCGTTCACGGCATTTATCTCGCAAATGTTCATGTATTTCCTCGAATGTACCGTCTTCCTTCCACCGTGAAAAATAATAATAGACCAGTTGCCATTTCGGGAAATCGCACGGTAGCATGCGCCACTGGCAACCAGTCTTTAACAGGTAAAAAATAGCGTTCAACATGTCGCGCAACGGGTATTTACGCTTGCGGGTGTCGCCAATTATTTGTATCATTGCATCGTATTGGCTGTCGGTCAAGTTTGTCGAATAATTTGTCATCGTTCTTTATGGATTGGTACTCACAAA